>JBLWKA010000014.1:54169-68904 GCA_048381555.1 Oscillochloridaceae bacterium umkhey_bin13 | reverse complement strand
CCCGCGCTTCGATCTCGGGGTCGATATAGCTGCGTCCGGTGACCGCATCACGCAGCAGCGGCACGATCAGATCGGGCAGCAAATAGTTCGATTTGCGCACATAGGCATAGTGGCTCAAAATCCCCGAGCGCCGAAAAGCCCGGTAGTAGGCATCGTCGTCCTGGATCGAATAGAAAACCACCGGCAGGCGCGGGAACTCGCGCCGGATCGCAACCGCAGCCTCGATCCCGTTCCAGGCCCCTGCCAGTTGCACATCCATCAAGATCGCCTGGGGCGGCTCGTTCAGGCAATGGGCCAGCGCCGCTTCGCCTGCGTCCAGATCGCCTACCACCGTGACCGCCCCAGTCGCAACCAGGCCCGCAACCAGGGCCGGCCGCAACCGTTCGTTATCCTCGACGACTAGTAGGTTCAGCATAGCCAGTTCCTTGAGTGCGTTGTCGCCACCCGGTGGCACGGTGCCATAGCAGATAGACCACCATGGCGGCAGTCAGATCGATCACCAGATCGATCAGATCATTCCAGACCACACCACGCTGTTTATACACCAACTGAACGCCCTCCTGGGCCATGCCAATCAGCAGAATGATCGCACCATAATGCATTGGGCGCAAGCGCAGCGCCGGTACGGTGACCAGCAGAATCACTCCCAGGCTCGCAAACAACAGCGCATGACTAATGTTATGGGCCAATTCGTTGGGGAAGAAGAGTCTGCCTACCGTATTGGCAGTTGATGATAGTTGAGCCAGCCAACCAAACGGAAAGACTGCGAAGCCAATCAGAACCGTAAGCAGCACAAGATGGTGTCGTTTCATAGGCTTAGCATAGCCCGAGGGTCAAGCACTCAGGTGTGCCTCAGCCGGGACTCAGGGGGTAGCTGTGCCGAGGCTGGTAAGGTGACAATCGTAACAGCTTGGCAACCGCCCTGACACGCGTGAACCATTGATAGACGAAAGGTGCCCTCATGCGCTGGCTTGTTCCCCTCCACCATCTCGCCCTAACCCGCCTGCTCTACCCGTGTTTGGCCGCAACCATCTTAGCAGTAGGGCTGCTGGTGGGGCGCAACCTTCAGTGGCATGATCGCGGCCTTTATGCTGGTCTTGTACCTGAGCCTGCACGCCGCGCGTTCGCAGGGCGAGTTGCGTTGAGCCAGCACGGATGCGTGCGCGTCCACGCATCGTGATCACACATCCTTGCCGGGTGGCGTCGGAGTGTGGTATGCGAGGATGCGTGGGCCGCAGTGGTCATTGCTCACACCAAGATGTGGCTCAGCACCGCGTGGCGGGCAGCCCCGGCCTGTTCAAGTGGCGCGGCGGCCACACTCAATGGAACCGTCAGATCAACCTTGCGCACGTTGTGCAGGATCAGATCGAGGTCGGGAAGCAGCAGATCGGACTCGTCGCCCCGTGCCTCAAGCTCAACCTGACCGATCCAACGGGCCATGGTTACAATATCGTTGGCAATCTGCTCGTCCCGGGTCGCGGTTAGATCAGGGCCAAGCAGATTGCTGGCCTGGTAGAGCAGACGCAAATAGGGCGAGTTGAACTCGCCACAGAAGCGGGCCGTGCGCTCGGCGTTGTTCAGCACATGGTTGCGCTGGGGTGCCAACAACAACATGGCCTCGGCCTCGTCGAGCAGCGGAAAGAGTTCGTCCAGCGCCTGGTAGAGCGTTTCCCAGGCCGCAGGGGTGGCATTATCGGGGTGCCCGGCCCGTGGCGCAGCTGCATAGCTGCCACTCCAACTGATCAGGCGGCGACAATCGAGGCGTGCCATCAACTCGATCAGGTCGCCGAGTTGGTGCTGGCTGAAGCCCATTGGAGCGTCATCTGGGCGCAACGGATTGGCATAACCCGAAACCGCCAGAATGCTCAGGCCACTATCGGTGCAGGCCCGGGCCAGTTGGCGGGCCAGTTTGGCATCGCAACCCGTCGGAAAGTGGGCATGAATGGATTGATAGCCCAGGGCCGCAATCTGATCCGTGATCGCTCCAAGGCGACGATCAGGGCGAACATGGAGGCCGAGTCCGAGTTGCATGGAGGCACTCCGCAAGCGAGGATTCTTCAAACGAATTATAGCACCCCGATTGAAAGGTTAGGTGGGCGCAACAAGATCGCCTTGCCCCTCTCCGACAGCCGGATGATCACGAAAACCAGTTACTATACTCAGACCCAACTTGAACGGCTGACCCAACTTGCCAAAGCTGTCAAGCACAACGAGGCGAGTCTGCTGCGTGAGGCGCTGGATGATGTGTTAAAAAAGTACAATGATCGGCTGAAGGTCTAACGTACATGAAGGAGTAACCCCATGCCCCCAACCTGGACGCTCCCGGAATACCTTGAACGCAAACGTGTCCTGGTGGATGCCTACCGTGAGCAGTTGCGCCAGCCCGAGGCCGCGCCAGCCCCGTTGCGGGCGGTGGTCAGTGTCGCGGCGGGATCGGGGGTGCGCCCGATCCGCATGCGCGATTTTCTGGTGACAACCGATGCCGGTGCGCCAATTGGTGGGTATGGGCTTGGGCCAACCGCGCCTGAACTGTTGCTCGGTGCCCTGGCGAGTTGCTTGGCCCACTCGGCGGTGGTGATTGCCGCCGACCACAAGATGCCGATCGAGCAGCTTGAGGTCGAAGTGACCGGGCAACTCGACTATCGGGGTACACTCGCCGTTGAGGCCACGGCTACCGTGCCGCCCACCAAACTCGCCTACCAGTTGCGGGTCAGTGGCCCGCTTAGCGATCAGGATCTGGCGCGGTTACATGCCGATCTCGAACAACTCTGTCCGGTTTTGCTGGCCCTGACCCAACCCACGGCCGTCAGCGGCCAGATTGAACGGGTTGGATAGGGAAGCTTCGGCTCTGTAGTCATGCTAATCAACTGTGTCGTTGACCTACGCATCTTGTGAGAAGAACGCCCATGTGTTCACCCAATGCCGTCGCTAGTCTTTGCAACCCCGAAGTGAGTCGCCGCAATCTTTTGTGGGCGCACCGAAGATCGCTGGTGGCTCGGGCGGGATCACCCGGGTGATGGCCGTTTGGTAGGCGCTGGTGGCATGGTACAATGCCGCCGCTATGGCACAACCACTTGTTTACATGCTACTGTTCATCGCCCTGGTGTTGCCCGTGCCCGGGGCGATCCTGCTGCGCTTGTTGGCCCACCGCTTCGATCAGCGCTGGTTCTTCGGGGCGGCGGCGGCCCTCTTTGGTCTGGCCCTCGGGAGTGTCCTGATCCTGTCACGGGCTGACGTTGGTGTATTGCGGGTGGGCAGTCTGACCCTGCTCTTGTCGAGCAGTCGCCCAGCGGGTGCGATCCCGTTGCCTCCCGACCTGGTGATCAATGAGGGTGATCCCCAACCAGCGCCCGAGCCGCCACCGTTTGTGCCACCAACCCTGACCCCACGCCCCTCGGCGACGGCAACGAGCGCCCCAACGGCGACCATTGCACCCACGGCGATCGTAACACCAGAACCCGAACCAACGCTCGAACCAACCCCTGAGCCAACCCCCGAACCGACGGCGACGCTGGAACCCACGCCGGTGCCTACGAACCCGCCCCCGGCTGCCGGGCCACGGCGTTATACGGTGCAACCTGGCGATACCTTCCGGGCGATTGCCGAGCGCTTTGGGGTTAGTGTGGCCGATCTGTTACGTGTCAACAATCTTACGCCGGCTCAGGCTGATGCGCTGCGGGTCGGCCAGGAGTTAGTCATTCCCTGATGAGTACGACGATTAAAACGCTAGAGCGCCGCCCGCGCACGCCGAGTAATGGGCCAGCCCCGCTGCTGGTGCTGCTGCATGGCTATGGGGCCGATGAGCGTGATCTGTTCGATCTGGCCGATTATCTTGACCCGCGGTTGCATGTGGTCAGCGCCCGTGCCCCGCTGGCCCTGCCCTGGGGTGGCTTCGCCTGGTACCACCTGGGTGGCACGCCCGGCAATTTGGTGCCCGATCCCACCAGTCGGGCGCGGGCGCTCGAACTGCTTGAACAGTTCGTTGCCACCCTGCCTACGCGCCTCGGCACCGATCCCCAACGGACGCTGCTGCTCGGTTTTAGCCAGGGTTCGATCCTGAGTCTGGCACTGGCGATGCGCCGCCCTGATCTGATGGTGGGGGTGATGGCCTTGAGTGGCTACCTCGATCTGGCCCTGCTGCCCGAGCCTCGGCTGGCCCTCAATGGTCTGCCGATCATCCAGATGCACGGCACCAGTGATGAAGTTATTCCGGTGACGGCGGCCCACCAGACCCGTGATTTCCTGCAAACCACCGACGCCAACCATCAGTATCACGAGTACCCAATTGGGCATGGCATCCATCCCCAGGGCTTGACCCTGATCCAGACCTGGGTTGGCGAGCGGCTCGGCTGATCACATAAGGACTTCCCATGAGTGGCACGTTACGTATTCCGGTGGGGGATCTGGCCCGCCAGGCGGCAACCCTGGACGCAGAACTACAGACGGCCCTGGTTCGGGTGGCCCAGCGTGGCTGGTATGTGCTTGGCCCCGAGGTGACCGCCTTCGAGCAGGAGTGGGCCGCCTATTGTGGGGCCAGCGCCTGTGTTGGGGTTGCCAGTGGCTTCGAGGCACTGTATCTGGCGCTGGCAGCCCTCGACATCGGTCCCGGCGACGAGGTGATCACGGTGGCGAATGCCTGTGTCTACCAGGCTGCCGCGATCCTGCAAGCCGGGGCTACCCCGGTGCTGGTCGAGGTTGATCCGACCAGTCATAATCTGGATCCCGCCACGCTGAGCGCTGCGATCACCCCGCGCACCAAGGCGCTGATGCCGGTTCACCTGTATGGGCGTCTGGCGGCGATGGAACCGATCATGGCGGTGGCCCAGGCCCATGGTCTGGCGGTGATCGAGGACGCGGCGCAGGCCCACGGGGCATGGCGGATGGATCAGGCGGGAAGACCGCGTCGGGCCGGAACCTGGGGCGACCTGGCCTGTTTTAGTTTTTATCCCTCGAAAAACCTGGGTGCCCTGGGTGATGCTGGGGCGATTACGACCAACCGGCCCGAACTGGCCGAACGGCTGCGCCGCCTGCGCATGTATGGCTGGGGCGCAAAGTATCGCACCACCGACCTGGGTGGCCGCAATTCGCGTCTCGACGAGATCCAGGCTGCTGTGTTACGGGTCAAGTTGCGCCACCTTGACGCCTGGAATGCGGCCCGCGCCGAGCGTGCCGAATGGTACCAAACGTTACTGCAGGATTGTACCGCCCAAGGCTTGATCCTGCCTTGGCACGAAACTGGTCACGTCTGGCATCTGTATGTGGTGCAGACGGCGCACCGCGAGGCCCTGCGCACCCATTTGCTGGCCGACGGGATCGGCTGTGATGTTCACTATCCCGTGCCGACCCATTGCCAACCGGCCTACCAGGGTCTGCTTCAACTCCCGCTGCCTCTTGCCCAAACCGAAGCCCTGGCGGACAGCATCCTCTCGCTGCCGCTCTACCCCGAGTTGACCCGTAGCGAGGTCGCACAGGTTGCTGCAAGCGTGCAGAATTTTTACCGTAACCAATGAACCCGGCAGACGCGCCAACCCACTGTACGGCCTGCGGCGAGCGACTGCAGGGCACTTTCTACATCCTTAGTATGCGGCCTGGGGCGTATTGCGCCCGTTGTATGACTACCCGGCCGCGCTGTGATTCGTGCGGGGTGCCCTTGCCCTTGACGAGCCAGCACTGGCGGCTGCACGACGGACGGCTCCAGTGCCCAACCTGCCATGCCACGGCAGTGTACGATCCCGGCGCGGCGCGGGCGATCTTTGATCAGACCGTGACGGGGCTGGTGGCCCAACTTGGCATGAGCCTGAATGTTGGGGTTGACTTCCGGATCGTGGATGCACCAACCCTCGAAAGTTTGCGCGCCGAAGGCAATTCGGCCCCACCCCCTGGCCTGACCACCCTTGGCCTGTATCGGCGGCGTGGTCACCTCCGGACGATCTATATGCTCTATGGGTTGCCCAAACTGGCCTTTCGCACTACCGTCGCCCACGAGTATGCCCACGCCTGGCAGGGCGAGCATTGCCCGTTGCTGCGCGACGAAGCGTTACGCGAAGGCCATGCCGAGTGGGTTGCCTACCAACATCTGTGCTGGCTTGGCTGCACCAAAGCGGTCGACCGGATGTTACAGATGGCGCATCCCTATCGGGCGGCGCTCGAACGGGTGTTGGCCCTAGAGCGTCAACTTGGCCCGGCGGGACTTCAGCGTTACTTGATGACTGCCGAATAGATTGATCAAAACAGCGCGGCGGCGGGGCAAGCCCGCCGCCGCGCTGTTTCCGTTCGTAACGAACCTAACGACCAATAAGTGGGAGGAAGACCTCGAACACATCGGGCTCAGTTCGTCCCAGCAGAGTCCGCTGGATCGAGGCCGTATTGTTGTTCAGGTTCGAGTCGGCCTGAACGGCACTGACCGAGGCATTCAAGGTCAGCGGCGTATCCTCGGTGACTGTACCCGCCGTTAGCGACAGCGTAAAGGTGACCGCGGCTCCGGAGGCGAGGGTTGGTGCATTACAGGCGATCACACCGGTAGCCCCTGCCGCTGGCGTCGTACACGTCCAACCAGCCGGTGTAGGCAGGCTGGTAAAGGTGGTATTGGTCGGAACCGCACTGGAGAGAACCACCGTTGTCGCATCCTCGGGGCCATTGTTCGTGACCCGCAGGCTATAGGTCATCACCGTACCTGCTTCGACCGGGGTCGTCGTGCCACCGATGGTAACCGCCAGGTCAGCGATCGTATCAACCGTAGTCGTGAAGGTTGCCGTATTGTTGTCCAGGAACGGATCCTCTGGATCAACGACGGTTACTTCACCCGCCACGGTAAGCTCGGTGCCAAGAGGCACATCGGCACCAACCTGGACGGCGAGACTCAAGGTAGACATGCCCACTTCAAGCGAGAACTTGTTGCAGACAATCGCACCGGTACCACCAGCGGCTGGCGTAGTGCATTGCCAGACCGGGGCCATGGTTGGGGCCGTCAGGCTCACGAAGGTCGTGTTGGTTGGAACCGCCGTCGTCAGTTCGATTCCTTCGGCAAACTCGGGGCCAGCGTTGTTGACGGTCAGGGTGTACGTGATCACCGTACCTGGTTTGGCAGCGGTCGGACCACCAATCGTCAGGGCAATGTCGGCCTCGGTCGTCACAGTCGTTTCCGCCGTGGCGACATCGTTGGTATTGTCGCTATCAGGGGTCTTGGTGCTGACCTCGGCCTCGAAGTTCAAGATCGCCCCTGCAGGCACACCGGGCACCACGCGCACAACTAGCGTGAAGGTAGCACTGTCCACGCCAAACGACGGGTTGCTACAGGCGATCGGGCCAGTCGTGTTCAGGGTCGGCACTGTCGTACAGGTCCAGCCATCAGGCACGTCCAGGCTCTGGAAGAGGGTACCAGGCTCAACCGTTGCATCGAGCATGGCATCAGCAGCGTTACTGGGGCCATTGTTGGTAACGACAATCGTATAGGTCAGGTTACCAGCGGTACTGACCGGATCCGGCGAGTCACGTACCGTGACCTCGAGATCAGTCGTTGTCTGGAGCGTGACCGTATCATCATTCTCATTGTTGGTAGCATCAGGATCAGTCGTCTCGGAGACGATGCTGGCATCGCTGGTCACCGTGTCGCCATCCAGCAACATGGTGCTCAGCTTAACCACCGTGGTGAAGACAGCATTATCACCCGCGACAAAGACTGGGGTACTACAGACACTGTTGCCCGTTACTCCAACTTCAGGCGTGTCACATGTCCAACCGGCAGGCACTTCCAGGCTCACAAACGTGGTATCGTCCGGCACCGGCAGGGCAGTGGTGACCGTTAAGGCATCACTCAGGCCCAGGTTGGCAACCGTAACCACGGTGGTCAACTCGGCCCCGGCATCAATCGGATCGGGCGTGCTCGCCACACTGACAACTTCGAGGTCAGCGGAGGTGTCCACAGTAGTGGTTGCCGAGTCGTTATTGTTGGCCGTAACCGAAGGGCCTTCTTCAATATCCGAAGTGATCGAGGCACTGCGGGTCAGTTCGGTGTCGAGCGCTAGGGCTTGATCGACGAGCAGCGTAACATCGAATGTGTCAACCGTCCCATTGTCCATGGTCTCGGTTGTACAAATAAACTCGGTACTGCCCACTACTGCTTGAATTCCACAACTCCAATTGTTAGAGGAAGGCGTTATGCTATCAGGCGAGGTTCCTTCAGGCAGCGGGATTTCGACAACCGCATTCGTCACCGGTTCGGTGCCCAGATTGCGTGCCGTCACTGTGTAGTTAAGCATATCACCGGCAACCACAGTTACGGGTGCATCACTAACTTCGATCTCCAGATCAACCGTAGCGATCTCGATGCTCCAGCCCGTCAGGCTACCGTTACCGGCTGGCTCATCTTTAACCACATAGAGGTACCAATCGCCATTGGGATCGGCCAGCCGGAAGGCGTTCTGGAGCGAGAGGTTGGGTGGCACGAGCAAGGCTGGGGGCGAAGGGTTAGGGGCAGTCGCAGGCGGGAAGACATCGGCCCCAGGGTGGTTAGTGGGGCGATAGGTGCCACTGCTAATGACCGTCGTGCGGGGCAGTTCGGTGGCCCCATCCTCGAAGGTGAGATCAACATTGGTGATCGGGATATTCGCACCCGCATCGGCCATCAACAGAACCTGGCCGCCATTAGGGCCAACCAAGAGAATGTCAATCGTTGACGGGAAGCTATGGGTCAGGCCCGTGATGTTGACCTTAACCTCGACGATCGAGCCAACCAGTCCTTCCACTGAAATCTTCGAGGGATAGGGCGTGGCTGGGCCAGCGGAACCTTCGTTGGGGAAGGTGATCCCGTCATTGTTGGCGTTGCTTTGGATCGCGAATGCGTTGGGTGAAGTGGGCCAAATCACAAAAGCGAGCAACAACATGAATACGGCGAGCATGCCGGGGAGTCCGGCGATTCGCCAGCGTTTGCTGGCCTGAGACGATGAAAATGGACTCACGATACGTTCTCCTCTGTCACTGAACAGGCCGAGGCTCTGCGCGACACGGGACACGCGAAGAGGGGAATTGGGCACCTATGAGTCAATTGAGCGACTCGAAGCATGCGCCCAAGGAGTAGTGGGTTAGGGCAAACGCTGCCCCACCCCTGCGAGGAACAATGTGGTCATACGCTGTAAACATGATGAGGGATTGGCTGTGGCCTACGCCACTTTGACAGCGCACGGTGGGAGTTCGGATCCGGCAACCAGAAATCGTGGAGATTAGGGATCGCCAGGCGTATCACGCGGAGAGGGGATGCGGATGGTTGTGAACAGGTGCATCGAAGTGTCGAACCGTAGCATGGGTTAACCTCCATTGGTCTGAACCCGCCCCTAGCATAACACGCGCTGATCAGCCGGTAAGTAGGAAGAAAGTACTACAAGGCTACCGTACACTGGTCTTATTGCCCGCCCCAACGCGCCGGACGCTTCTCCAAAAAGGCGCATATGCCCTCCTGGGCATCAGCAAAGGTGGCATTAAATGACATCACCTCCTTGGCATAGGCATAGGCCTGGTGCTGTGGCATGTTGATCTGGCGGTAGAAGGCTTGTTTCCCGAGGCCAACCACGGCGGCACTTGCGGCGGCAATCTGGGCCGCCAGGATCTGGGTTGTGGCTTCGAGCTCGGTCGCCGGGACGACACGGTTGACCAGACCAAATTCGCGGGCTTCGTGAGCGCTGATCGGGTCGCCAGTCAGCAACATCTCCATGGCCTTTTTGGCCGGAACCGCTCGGCTTAGGGCCACCATGGGCGTCGAGCAAAACAGGCCGATCTTGACCCCGGGAGTGGCAAAGCGCGCATCGTCGGAGGCCACCACGAGGTCACAGGTGGCCGCGAGTTGGCAGCCTGCTGCGGTTGCAATCCCATGCACCTGGGCGATCACGGGCTGCGGAATGGCCTGGATTGTCTCCATCAAGACCGTACAGGTATCAAACAGATGGCGGTAAAATTCGGGACTACGCCCGGTCATTTCGGCCAAATCATGACCGGCACAGAAGGCTGGCCCCGCCCCACGCAAAATAACCACATCCACATTGCCCCGTCGCCCCAAGTTGCGGAAGATATCAATCAGTTCTTCCATATGCTCAAGCGAAAGTGCGTTGCGGCGCTGGGGGCGGTTCATCGTGACTACCGCCACCCGGTCGGCTTCATCACACAGCACATGTTGATAGCTTTGCGCTGGGATCGTCGTCATTGGCGTCCTCCTCTGTATGAAAATAGCCAAGATACCGATAGCAGATAATGCTCCCGTCGGAATTTGCCAGCCTAAGCGCCATGTCATGCTGAGCGCAGCGAAGCATCTCTGAATATGCTGCCTGCAATGGTACAATCATACTCGCCAGTTGGCAAATGGTAAATCTTCATGCAAATTCTCTGGCTTGATCCCTTTCATGGCGGGTCGCACGCCGCAGTAGCGGCAGGGTATGCCGCCCGTAGTGCGCACCAGGTTCACGTATTGAGCCTGCCCACGACGGGTGGCTGGCGTTGGCGTATGCGCGGCGGCGCGGTCACGCTGGCCCGTTTGGTGCGCGAACAAGCGCTGCGCCCCGATCTGATCGTTGCGAGTGATATGCTCGATTTGGCAACCTTGCGTGGCTTGACGGCGGATCTGCTGGTTGGTGTGCCTGCGGTGCTCTACATGCACGAGAACCAGTTGACCTACCCGTTGCCACCGGGACGGCAACGTGATCTTGGCCTGGCCTGGATCAACTATACCGCTGCCCTGGTCGCCGATGCCCTGATTTTCAATTCGGCCTTCCATCAGCGCGATTTTTTGGCCGCCTTGCCGGGCTTGCTTGGGCGCTATCACGATTTTCAGGAACTACATACGATCGAAACTCTGGCCGCTAAAAGTATCGTCTTAGCGCCGGGGATCGATCTGGCTGCGCTTGATCAGGTTACACCAGAACCAGCGCCTCCCGGCCCGCCGATTATCCTCTGGAATGCGCGCTGGGATTATGATAAGCAGCCCGAACTGTTCTTTGCCGCGCTCGAACGACTTGCGGCCCAGGGTTGTGCCTTCCGGCTGATTGTGGCCGGCGAGCATATTGACCCTAAGGCACCTACGTTTGTGGCCGCCCGCGCACGCTGGGCTGATCATATTGTGCATTGGGGCTTTGCGCCTGACCGCGCCAGTTATACCCGTTTGCTCCATCAGGCTGATATTGTGGCTAGCGCGGCACTCCAAGAGTTCTTCGGAATCAGTTTGGTCGAGGCGCTCTATGCTGGCTGTTGGCCGGTGGTGCCCAACCGGCTCAACTACCCCGATCTGATCCCGGTTGCGCACCACCCGGCCTGCCTGTATGCCGGTGATGCCACCAGTTTGGCAACTGCGCTTGGTAAGGCCCTTACCCAGGCCCCACAGCAGCCCCGCAGCCAGTGGCGGGCAATTGCTACGCCGTACGATTGGTCGGTCATGGCCCCGCGTTATGATGCGGTACTGGCGGACGTGGCTCGCGCAGCAACTCGACCCCGTGGGTCTCGAAGCCCAGACTAAGGCTCAGGCCACCATCGGGGCAGATCGTGGTGCAGTTCTGGCAGAGAATGCATTCGGTCGAGAGCACCCGCAGATGCAGGCGGGTATAGTCAATGATCCGAATATCCATCGGGCAGACCGCCACACACTCGGCGTGACCATTGCAGCGGGTTGGATCGCCCGCGACCTTGAGTAGGGCAAAGCGGGCGGCTGGTTTGGCAAGCAGCCCAGCGGGGCAGGCATACTTGCAAAAAGCCCGGTTGTCGCGTAGCCCAAGCGCCAGCCCAACCCCCAGCCCATAATAGAGCCCATTGCCCACCAGAAACCAGATCAGGGCATCGGCGGGGCCGGGCCGATAGGCAAACCCTAACCCCAGCACAAGCACCAGGAGCACACTGGCGGTCAGGTGCAGGTAACGCACCTTCGGCCAGAAGCCTCTCCGTCGCCCTGGGCTGATCCGAAAAGGTAGCAGATCGAGCAGCATCGCCGTCCAGCAGGCCCAGCCACAGTAGACCCGCCCAAACAACAGCGGCCCTACCAGTTTGGCAATCAGAAAATGCAGGACGGCTGCCCCAAAAACCCCGGCCAACAGTTCAAAGACCAACCCCTCGACCTGGACGATGGCCTGTTGCGTCAGCACCCGGGCCAGGGCGGCCCCGAACATCGCCACGCCGATCGCCACCACCACAAAACGCCGTTGCTTGAGCCGTTGACTGCGGGGCAGGCCCAGATAGAGGGCCAAGCCGGGGGCCAGCACCGTGCCAAGGTAGCCAAAAAAGATCAACGGTGCCAGCGAACCACTCAGCCACCAACTGAGCATGGCTACCAGCCATAGAATGGCAGCGACCAGTAGGGCGATGAGTAGACGGAGGCGACGGTTTGGAGTTGCCATATGCGTACCGGGAAAGCCTGCGGTTTTTAGGTTACGAAGCCCGTAGGGTTTACCTTAGCGGTGCGACGCCCGGTTGACAGAAAAAGTTTCGCTAACCAGCGTGAGGATCAGACTACCACACGGGCAAACGCCTCCCGCTCACAAATCTCAATTGCGCCGTAGCATGCATGCAACCAAAACACCTGCGTGCTTGACAGTCAACCGCAACTTTAGCAAAACTGGTAGCAGTGCTGCGTTATGATTACAGGGAGATCACCTTCAGGGTACAACAGGCCGGGCATGAGCATCATAGTTATTGACAACCAGGTGGTTCACTACGAGGTCCTTGGGCGCGGACGCCCGGTGGTCTTCCTCCATGGGTGGTTGGGGAGTTGGCGCTACTGGTTTCCGACCATGGAAGTGGTCGCCGAACACTTTCGCACCTACTCGTTCGACTTTTGGGGTTTTGGCGATTCGCGCCGCAAACAGACTCGTGAAAGCATTCAGGCCTATTCGGATCAGGTCATCCGCTTTTTGGATGCCCTGGGGATTGATCGTGCGATGCTGGTTGGGCATTCCATGGGTGGCATGGTGGCGCTCAAAACAGCCCTGAGCTACCCCAACCGGATTTCGCGGGTGGCAACGGTGGGTGCGCCGATTGACGGCGACTCGCTCTCGTGGCTCTTAAAATTGACCGATCGGCCCCTATTCGCTGATGCGTTTGCACGCCTGCCCTGGTTGCGCCGGTCGCTGTTTCGTTTCTTCTTGGGCGAAACGAGTGATCCAGCAATTAGCGAAATGATTGACGACAGTGTCAAGTCGAGCGCCAATACGCTGCGTTACGCGGTCAGTTCGATGTGGCGCACTGATCTGCGGCCCGAACTGTCACGCTTGCGCACGCCAACCCTGATTGTGCATGGTGGGCGTGACGATATTGTAGATCCGCACCAGGCTGATCTGTTTGAGCAGAGCCCGCTGGCTGAAGTGGTCATGATGCCACGTAGTCGGCATTTCCCGTTTCTGGATGAAGCTGAACTGTTTAACGACGTCTTGTTACGCTTTCTCCGGGCCGGGGGAGGTGCTCCGCCGCCAAACCCTTTGCAACCGGCCCGCGTGGGTAGTCCGCTTCATTTGTAGGGACGCAGCTTGCTGCGTCCCTACAAATTGAGGCATCCTCATCCAACAGTACTTACCGGCGCAACCAGGTACGCCAGAGGGCCCAGCCCAGGGCGAACAACGCCATAAGCACCCAAAGCACGGCCCAGAAGACGGCGGGCAAGAAGGTGATCGCAGCCATAGCGTGGGCATCGCTCTGGATGGTGAGGCCCGGGGTGGTAGTGATCCGAAAGAGGACGACCAGATCGCCGATCGCACTCAGGCCGACCCAGAAGGCTAACAGGTTCAAGAGCCAGAGCGACCAGCGCTCGGGGCGTTGCCATGCCACATAGAGCAGCAGGGCCCCCATACTGACGCCTGCCACCAAGGTGAGCAACCCACCCAGAATCTGGGGGCTGAAGACAGTTGGCAGGGCGAAGCGCAGGGTCAAGCCAACCAGGGCGGCCCCGATAATTCCCAAAGTGATGCGACTAGCACGGGGGTAGCGACCGAGCATGATCAACCCGGCCCCAAACAAGGCTGTGCCGACGTAGCCGGCTGGAATGATCAGGAAGCGTACGCCACCACGGGTATAGGCCAGGCCCGAACCATCAGGGAAGACCACAAAACGCAGAAATTCGCCCCCGGTCATGATCGCCGCCAGGCCATGACTCAGTTCATGGATGATGGTCGTCAGCAGGCGCAACGGGAAGGCCAGCGGGCCAAGCCAACTGAAGACCAGGGCGGCAAAGGCTGCACTCAGCGGCAACAGGAGGGTTGGGCTGAGCCGGGTTGAAGGTTGTGGCACATGCATCGCCATATCATCCCATCGGCAAGGCTACAATGAGGTGGGTGGCATCCGTAATGGCAAGGTGACATAGATCGCGGTACCACCCTGCGGACCAGGTTCGTTCCAGATGGCACCATCGTGGGCCTTGATGATGGATTGGCAGATCGCGAGGCCAAGGCCCGCACGCGGTCGCCACGAGGGCGGCGGGGGGCTTGATGCGCTCAGGCGCGCCGCAACCTCGGGCGGCAAACCTGGCCCGTTATCGATCACACCCATGCGCAAAGAGAGTTGTTGTTCCAGCGTGATTAACGCGGTGCAGATGGTGATCTGGCGTGGTGGGTCCTGGAGGCGCAGGGCTTGTTGGGCATTGCTGAGCAGACTGAGCAGCACTTGCGCAATCGCCCCACCATCGGCCCAGGTTAAGGGCAGGTCGGGATCAAGTTGGAGCTCCAGGTTGATCGCTTCGAGGGTCAGGTCACGTTGCTTGAGCGTCGCCAGTTGCTCGA
>JBLWKA010000014.1:3644-54069 GCA_048381555.1 Oscillochloridaceae bacterium umkhey_bin13 | reverse complement strand
GAGCGTCGCCAGTTGCTCGATCAACAGATTCAGATTGAGGTGGCTTGGGCCGTGCTGCTGTTGACGGGCAAAGATCTGGAGTGCCCGCACATGAATCCGCATCTGTTCGGCGGCGGCGACCAGTTGCTCGACCATCTCAAGCAACTCGGGGTCGAGTGGTTCGGTGGCGAGTAGTTCGCTATAGCCAAAAACGGCGGTGAGCGGATTGTTCAACTGGTGGGCGACACTTGCAATCAGACGCCCCAGGGTGGCAAGCTGCTCGGTCGCAATCAGGCGAGCATTGGTAGAACGAAGATCCTCGACCAGGAGGGCTTGCTCGATCAGGGTGCCAGCCTGTTCGGCGAAGATCTGGGCCAGGGTAATTGACGGAGCGGGAAAGGGCGCGTGGCTACGCAGATTATCGAGGGCCAGGGTGCCATACAGTTCGCCCCCAACCGTGATTTTGGTAAGTAAGGTGCGCCGGATCTGGGCGATCTTGCCGTGCTCGTACATCACCTGGAGGATCGCAGGGTCAAGATGGGCTTCATCAAGTGCAACAAAACTGGACAGTTGGCTACTTGGCCCATCCGTAAATTGGGCCTCGATCAAATGGCGTGGCAACTGTACCTGTTGGAGTTGGGCCAGATCATAGCCATACGCCGCCGCAAAGCGCCCTTGATCGCCCTGCAGCACCAGCAAGCTCCCCCGTTGGCCCCCAGGTACATAGGTAATCGCGGTATCCAGAATAGCCTGGAGCAGCACCTCAATCGGCTGGGGCGTGTGGAGGTGTTGATAGAGAACGAGCAGCCCGCGTAACAGGCGACGGGTTTGTTGGTCGCTGTGACGCGGGTTGGCACGCTTGTGGGAGCGGGGGGCACGCATGGGCCTAGCCTGGATTTAGGGGTGAGTCACCCGCAGATCGCTGATCCGTTCCACGATGGGCGTGATCTGGGTGCGAACCTCGTCAGGGGTGAGGCCAGACACCTTGAAGGTGACGATACTATGGCCGGGGGCTTCGCCGGCAAAGGTACCGAGGGCGATGATATTGCCCCCAGCCTGGGCCAGGGTCTGGGTAAGGACTGCGAGCTGACCGGGTTCATCGTGCATATGCACTTCGCAGCGTACCCCACTATCACGCGCACCCATCAATTCAAGGAAGATCTTGAACAGATCGGTTTCGGTAATCATGCCCACTACTTCGCCCGCCCGCATCACCGGCAAGCCCCCGACCCGTTGATCGGCCATCAGGCGGGCTGCCTCTTCGAGTGGGGTGCTCTCGCCCACGGTCAAAACGTGATGGGTCATGTAGGTCTCAACGGTCAGTTTGCTCAGCAGATAGTTGAGTTCCCAGACACTGAGGGTGGTCGCCTGCGAGGGCGAGGCGTTGAGCAGATCCTTCATCGAGACGATGCCAACCAGTTTGCCATGGGCAACTACAGGCATGCGCCGAATATGCTCGCTGCGCATCAGGTGTAGCGCATCATTAATCGGCGTTTCGGGGGCGACGGTGATCACGGGGCGGTTCATACGTTCACCAACCAGCATGGCTACCTCCTTGTAGACCAGGGTTAGAAATAGGGTTTGGGGTGCAGATTTCCCTGCGCTAACTATAGCACAGCGAGCATTACTACGATGTAAAAAGCTGGCAACCTGACAGTATGGTCAAAATCAGGTAAAATAGCCCTTACCTGTTCGTGGCTTCATGAAAGAGGAAGCCAAGTCCTATGGTTCAGTTTCCAACCCCGATTGCTGACGCGGCCGTGCTGTACCAGGCGCAGATTGCGAACCTGGCATGTGCGCGTGACCTTGATCAGTTGGCGCAAGGGGTGGCTGAACTGCTGGCGACGCAACTCCCGACCCATCAGTACCGCTTGATCTGGGCCGATCAGTTGGCGGTGGCGGCCTGGCCTGGGGCGGCGGCGCTGGGGCGTTTGCGGGCGGGCGAGGTGGAACTGATCGAAGGTGGCGCAGCGGCCCTGGTGCCAATGCGGGCGGCAGATCAGTTGGTGGGTTGGGTGGAGGTTCGGCCGGGCCACTGGTCGGCTGAACAGAATGTGGCGCTGGGTCTGCTGGTTGCGATCCTCGGCCCGATCTACCAGGTGCTGCGCCAGGCACCCGTGACCCAGTTTGAGCAACGCAAAGCCCAGTTGCGCCCCGAACTAGAACGTCTGCAAGGGGTCGAGGCGGTGACGGCGTTACTGCCCCAGATCGGCTCCTTGATGCGGGCGGCGCTTCCGTTTTCGAATGTGGTCATAGTATTGCGTTACCGGGCCAGCGAATGGGACGAACTGGTCTATCTGCATGTTGGTGGGCGCGATAACTTTCCGCGCCTGTTCTGGCGTTCGGTCAGTGGCTTGAGCAGCCTGGTGATGCGCAATGATGCGCCGCTGTATACCGATGCGTATATGGCCGAGTGTACCCGGCGTGGCGTGGCCGCCCTTCATGATCTGAGTCCTGTCGCGGTGCATGCCTGGATGGGTGCCCCCCTGCGTGACCACGAGGCCCCGTTTGGCGCGCTGGCGATCTTTAGCAATCATCCCGAACAGGTCTTGCATGATGAGGATCGGGTGCTGTTTCTCTGGTTGGCGACCGAGGTCGCCCGGCTAGTGCGGGCGGCTCAGCGTTACGAACGGGCTGCCGAAGAGGCCCGGCGGCGCTCCGAGTTGAACCAGATCACGCGAGCGATCAACTCAAGTCTTGATCCTGAACGAGTGCCGTCCCTGATTGTGGAACGGGCACCAACCCTGCTTGATGCCGAAGAAGCCTCGTTATTGTTGCGTGATGAGCAGACCGGCGAACTGGTCTTTAGCTACGCCGCAGGGCCCGCCGGGCAACGCTTGTTGGGCCAACGTTTGCCGTCGGGTACGGGGATTGTCGGCTATGTGGCCGAGAGCGGCCAGGCCGCAATTGTGAATGATACCAGTGCTGACGGGCGCTTCTACCAGAACCTTGATGGCAGTACCGGTTTTACGACCCGTGCGGTCTTGGCCGTGCCACTCCATGGCCTCGATGGGATTAAAGGGGTGCTAGAGGTTCTGAATCGGCGCGATAATGCGCCTTTCACCGATGATGATCGGGTGCTGCTCGAAGCGCTGGCCGATCAGGCGATCATTGCCCTCGAAAACGCCCGCCGCTTTGCCTCGATTGATCAGGCGTTGACCCGGCGGGCCCAGGAGCTTGATCGTTCGAATGATCGCTTGCGCAAGATTCTGCACGCCGCGAATGCGGTACGGGTTGACCGCCAGCTTGATGATCTGTTGCCCCAGATTGCCCAAACTGTGGCTGAGAGTTCGGGGTTTGCCGGGGCCACGATTGCGCTGGTGCGCCGTCAGCGGATCGCAACCCCGATTATTCGGCTGGCGGCCGTCTCGGGTCAGACCCGACCCCTGCGTGATCCTGCCCCGAGTTTTGCGCTGACCGCCTTCGAGGCGACCCTACGCCCCGAGTTTCGGCGCAGTACCTTGACCTACCTGATCGAAGGCGGCTTCCATGATCTGAACTGGTTGCGGCCCGCTAACGTGCCTGTCGCACGACCGGAATTGCGCCCCAACGGCTGGCAGATGGGTGATCTGTTGGTCTGTTTGCTGCGCAATAGCCGGAGCGAAGTGATCGGCGTTTTAGGGCTGGATGGGCCTGAGGATGGGCTGCGTCCGAGTGCAAGTCAGGTGCAGATCCTCGAAATTCTGGCCAATCAAGCGGCCGCTGCGATCGAAAGCGCCCAACTCTATGCGGAACAGCAGCAGAGTCTAACCCGGATGTTGGCGCTGAATGGACTCGGGCGGGCGATCAATACGACGCTGCGCTCGCCCCAGCAGATCTACGAGTTGACGGCGCGGGGCATGCAAGAGATGAGCGATGCGCGTTGGGCCAGTGTGTTTCTGGGCGAGATAGCGACGGGCGTGCTGGCCCCAAGCTTCACGACTGGCACCGCGGCGGCCGTTGATCAGGCCGTGGTTGCGCTGGCCCGTGAAGCCGCTACCTTGCGCCGCCCGCTGCGCCGTACGCTTGGTGAGGCCGACGGCACGGAAACGGTGGTGGGCATTCCGCTGCGCGGCTCGGTAGATACGCTCGGGGCGATCTGCATTGGCTATGGGACGACCCTGCCTGGCCCTGCCGAGATCGAAACCCTGCAATTGTTTGCGAGTCAAGCCGCAACTGCGGTCGAGAGTATGCGCTTGCTCGGTGAGGTGCGTGAAGGTCATGACCGCATGGCCTCGATTATGGCTTCGACCCGTGAAGGACTGCTGTTGGTGAATAGTGCGGGCCAGATTGCGGTGGCAAATTCCGCCTTTAGCCAACTTGCGGGTTGTACCCACTGGGGCGCTGGGTATGCTTCGCTGGCGAAACTGGAATTGGGCCAATTGCTTGAGCGCTGGCATCAGGTGGCCCATTTCCCCCCGAGTGAACTTGAACTGCTCTTGAGTGGGACGGCCGCCGTGGCCGAAGGGCTTGAGGTTTATGTACGCGGGGAGTTGAATGGCCTGAGTCCAGGCGCACCCGCCCTGGAATGGTCAGCCCTGCGTGTAACCCAGGCGAATAGCCCGAGCGATCCTTTGGGCTTGCCTACCCCGGCCCAGCGCTGGCCCATCCTGCTGACGATCCGCGATATTACGGCCCTGAAAGAGACCGAACGGTTACGCAGTGATCTGACCAATATGATGGTGCATGATCTGCGTAGCCCGCTGGCAAGCATTATCACCTCGATTGATATGATCCTGCGTGGGATTACCGGGGCACTCAATGCAACCCAGCACGAAATCCTGGGGATTGCCCAGGCCAGCGGCCAGAATCTGCTCAATATGGTCAATCTGCTGCTCGATATTAGCCGACTCGAAGGTGGTTATATGCCGCTGGAGCGGATGCCGCTGCATGTGGATCTGTTGGTTCAGCAGGCGTTGGCCCGTTTACAACTACTGGCGCAGGGCAAAGGCGTGCAGTTGCAGGTACGACTAGCCCCCGACCTGCCGAAAGTGTTTGCCGATGAAGAACTGATCCTGCGGGTGCTGCAAAATCTGCTTGATAATGCGCTGAAATTCAGCCCCCGCGAGAGTATGATCACGCTGGAGGTGAAACAGGTGCCGGTCGTGGAGGCACCAATCGCCCCGGCTGCCGACGAATTTCCGTTGCGCTTCAACCAGGATTGGATGGTGCAGATCACCGTGTGTGACTGCGGGATCGGGATTGAGCCGGACGATCTGGAACAGATTTTTACCAAATTTGGCCAGGCGGGCAATCGGCGGCGGGCCGGGAGTGGGCTGGGTCTGACCTTCTGCAAACTGGTGGTCGAGGCCCATGGCGGGCAGATTGGGGTGCAAAGCCGCCCCGGCGAAGGCAGTCGCTTCTTTTTTAGCCTGCCGATTATCGAAACTGTGGCCGACTAACACGGCTGTCCTACCCAAGCGGGTAGGCTAAAACTGTCCCCCCTGCCGTCGTAGTGGCGGGCGGGCAGCAGTATAATCAGCCTGCTTGTGAGCTAAAGCGCAAAGATTAACCACCATACCGTTGTGGCATGGCAGGCGCATGGCTCGGGGCGGGCTAATATGTATGGAGCAACGCCCGGTCATTCTTGCGGTTGCTGGCGACAGTGCGGCCGGTAAGACAACCCTTACGGCAGGAGTCGCGGCGATCCTTGGCCCAGGTCGGGTGATCTCGTTGCGGCTCGATGATTATCATCGTTACAGCCGCGCCGAGCGCCACGCCCGGAGGCTGACTCCGCTGCACCCTGATTGCAACCATCTGGAATTGATGGAGCAGCACCTCTGGGATTTGGCCCAGGGCCAGGCGATTGTCAAGCCGATCTATAACCATATTATTGGGGCGGTAGACGATTGCCAACAGATCGAACCGTCGCCCTTTGTGCTGGCCGAAGGCTTATTGAGCTTAGCTACGCCCCGTTTGCGCGAACCATGCCAGGTGCGGGTCTTTCTTGATCCGCCTGATGAGTTGCGTGAACACTGGAAACTGCGGCGCGATACGGTGCGGCGTGGTTATACTCTGGCCCAGGTGCAGGCCGAAATCGAACGCCGTCGTGATGATGCGGTCGAGTTTATTAAGCCTCAGCGCGGCTGGGCCGATATTGTGGTGCGGTTCTACCCGAATGGCGGCGGCCTAGACGGGCAACTCAGTGTGCGCTTACTGTTGCGGCCACGCCTGAGTTACCCAGATCTGAGTGCGGTGCTGGCTCGTCAGGGTAATCCACCTGCCCTGCGCATGCGGATCGGCCGCGATGAGGGCCGCCTGACCGAGATCTTCGAGATTGAGGGGCGGCTCAATCCTGATCAGGCGGCGGCAGTCGAGGCCGCGATCTGGGATGGCTTGCCTGGTCTGCGCCACCTGCCCCCCGAGCAACTTGGCACCTACCTTGATGGGAACGAATTGCGTCAGAGCCATGTGTTGGGGCTGGTGCAGTTATTGATTGCTCGCCAATTGTTGATCGCGGCCGAAGTGGTCTGATGGGGGCAACTACGCGGGTTGCCCCTACTTGCTTCTCTCAACGGCGTCGGCGCTGGTGGGGTGCCCCGAGCAGCCAGGCCAGGGCCGGGCCGATGCGATTGCTCCAGGCAGCTTCGTTATGGCCAGCCCCGATGATCTCGTTGAAGCGCAGGTTGGTTCCGGCCTGGTAGCCGTGGCGACTCAGAATGCGGGCCAGTTGCCGGGCCTGCATCTGCATCACGTCGCCTTCGGCACTGCCTACATCCATGTAGAGCACGCCCTGACCCTTCGCCGCCTCGCGCACGGTTTGGAAGATGGCCCGTTCGGCATACCAGAGTGACGGGCTTAAGGCCCCCACTTTGCCAAACACATCGGGGCGGCACAATAGGGCGTACAGGCTGATCAGGCCACCCATAGACGAACCGACGATCAGCGTATTGGAAGGGTTGGGGCGCGTGCGGAAGCTGCGATCCAGATAGGGCTTGAGCGTATCGGCCAGAAAGGCCAGATAGGCGTCACCAAGCCCTGGCCCATGGTCGGGATGCTCGAAGGGGCTGTATTCGAGCATGCGGCGGGCACCCATATTGGCAATGCCAACCACAATCGCCCGCACCCCTCGTTCGGCCAGGGCCTCCATGGCTTCGTCTACGCCCCATTCGACCCCACTAAAGCTGCTGCTGGCATCGAACAGGTTCTGGCCATCCTGCATATAGACCACCGGAAACCGTTCTTGGCCCTGGTCGTAGCCGGGTGGCAGGTAGATCGTGATGTCGCGCCGATTGTCCAGTTGGGGGCTGTACACATTCGCCACCGTGATGATCGTGCCAGTGAAGGTACGTTCGCGGAAGGGGCGACCACCAAGCAAGGGGGCCTGTTGATTGGTGGCACTGCTCGCTTCGTAACGCCCATAGTGGGCCGCCCACTCGTCGCCGGTTTGCGCCAGGACGGCCATGGCCCGCCCTTCGAGATGGTAGGTGGCCCCGGCTGGGATTGGGTCGGGCAAGGGACCGTTGGGCAGGGCCGTATCAAGCAGCGCTTGCCAGAGCGGGCCGCCCACACTGCCAGGTAAGGTGAACTCAATCGGTTCGTGAAAGGCGTTGAAGAGCAGCAGGAGCACATCGTCGCGAATGACCTGCCCATTGGCATCCAGTTCGTCAATCAACTGGCCATTGAGCAACAGGCCTAGGCAGCGCACCATGCCATCGTTCCATTCGAGATCGCCCATCGGCTGCCCATCAGGGCGGTACCACTCGATGTCGCGCACCGCCTCGCCATGGATTTCGCGCCCCTGGAAGAAGGTTGCCCGGTGCAAGACCGGGTGGGCTTTGCGGAAGGCGATCAAGCGCTGAGTCCAGGCGAGCATCGCCCAGCGTTCTTCGTCCAGATCCCAGTTGACCCACGAAAGCTCGTTATCCTGGCAATAGGCATTATTGTTGCCACGCTGGGTGCGTCCGTGCTCGTCGCCGTGCAGGATCATCGGCACCCCCTGCGAAAGCAAGAGCGTCGCCATCAGGTTGCGTTGCTGGCGGGCACGCAGTTCACGAATCGCCGGATTGGTGGTCTCGCCCTCGGCCCCGTGGTTCCACGAATTGTTATGGCTCTCGCCATCATGGTTCTGTTCGCCATTGGCCAGGTTATGCTTTTCGTTATAGCTGACCAGATCGCGCAGGGTAAAACCATCATGAGCAGTAACAAAATTGATCGAGGCGTGCGGATTGCGCCCGCTCATCTGGTACAGATCAGACGAGCCGCTCAGGCGATAGGCCAGTTCGGCCACCTGCGATTCGTCACCCTTCCAGAAGCGGCGCACCGTGTCGCGGTACTTGCCGTTCCATTCGGCCCAGAGCACCGGGAAGTTGCCAACCTGATAGCCACCTGGCCCAATGTCCCACGGTTCGGCGATCAGCTTCACTTGCGAGAGCACAGGATCCTGGTGAATGGTATCGAGGAACGAGGAGAGTTGGCCGCCTTCGTAGAGGCCACGCATCAGGGCGGCGGCCAGATCAAACCGAAACCCATCCACCCGCATCTCGATGACCCAATAGCGCAGGCTGTCCATTACCAGTTGCAGCGTGCGTGGATGCACCATATTCAGAGTATTGCCGGTGCCGGTATAGTCCATGTAGTAGCGTTCGTTCCCGGCCACCAGGCGGTAGTAGGCGGCGTTATCAATCCCGCGCATACTGAGGGTCGGCCCCAGGTGGTTGCCTTCGGCGGTATGGTTGTACACCACATCAAGGATGACCTCGATCCCAGCGGCGTGCAGCGCCTTCACCATCTGCTTGAACTCGCGTACCAGCGCCCCGGGTGCGCGGCTGCGGCTGTACTGGATCGCAGGCGCAAAAAAGTTCAGGGTATTGTAGCCCCAATAGTTGTTCAGCCCCTGATCAACCAGATAGCGGTCATTGGTAAACTGGTGGACGGGCAGCAATTCAACTGCGGTCACGCCAAGGTTGTGCAGGTAGCTGATGATCGCCGGGTGGGCCATTCCCAGATAGGTGCCGCGCAATTCGTCGGGCACCCCGGGGTGGAGCATGGTCAGCCCTTTGACATGGGCTTCGTAGATCACACTATCGTGGAGCGGAATGTTGGGGTTGCGGTCATTGCCCCAATTGAAGCTCGGATCGATCACCACACAGCGGGGTACATACGGGGCACTATCACGCTCATCATAAGAAAGGTCAGCGTCAGGGTGCAGAATCGTATAGCCATGGGTCGCATCGTGCCAGTTGATCATGCCACTGAGTGCTTTGGCATACGGGTCGATCAACAGCTTGTGCGGGTTAAAGCGGTGGCCCGCCTGGGGTGTATACGGGCCATGAACCCGATAGCCATACAACTGACCTGGACGCAGGCCCCGAATATAGGCGTGCCAAACCAGATCGGTCTGGGTCGTCAAGGGAATGCGTACGACTTCGCGCTGATCATCAGGCCCATCAAAGAGACACAGTTCGACCAGGGTGGCGTGTTCGGAAAAAAGCGCAAAATTGACACCGGCCCCATCCCAGGTGGCACCAAGCGGATAGGGTGAGCCAGGTAAAAGAGTGTTCATACTTCATATTGTACGCACAATTTAGACAATCTGCCCGTTTGGCGAGTCGCATCCGGGCCTAGATCGCGTACAATACAGCCTCATTCTCTGCCTACTGAACGGGGTAGCGCCCCGCATGGTGTACCATGACAGATTTTATCGGCCAGCAGCTTGGCAGCTATCGGATCGAGGCGCTGATCGCCCAGCGGGCAACCGGCCAGCGCTTTCGAGCACGCCATGTGCGCCTTGATCGTCCGGCCGCGCTGACCCGTTTTGACCCGACCCTGGTGGCCCGACCAGGGGTACGCCCGCGTTTGCTCGCGGCGTTGCGTGATGCGGCCGCTTTGCGTGATCCCCATCTGGTGATGATTGATGATGTGGGCGAGGCCGACGACACACTGTTTGTGGCCGGCGAATTGGTTACGGGCGGGAGTCTACGCGACCTGCTGCTCCCTGAACGCCTGAAGAGCCTGTCAAGCGCGGATCGGCTTGACCTGGTGGCCCAGGCGGCCGATGGTTTGGCAGCGATTCACCGGGCCGGCCTGATCCACGGCGCACTGAAGCCCGAGAGTCTGCTGTTGGCGCGGCGCGAGGCCCCGTTCAGCCTGAAGGTGGCGCATTTGGGGATTGCGGCGATCCTCCCCGAAGAGGCCCTGGCGGCTCCGGCGTATTTGTCGCCCGAACAGGCCCGCGGCCAGGCGCTTGATGCGCGCACTGACCTGTACAGTTTGGGCGTGATCCTCTACGAACTGCTGGTGGGCGTGCCGCCCTTCAATGTCACCACGCTTGACATTGCGATCGAGAAACATGTGCGGGCCGCGCCCGTGCCGCCGCGCCGGGTGCGCCCGAGTATTCCCGCCGAGGCCGAGGCGATTGTGCTGCGTTGTCTGGCGAAGCGGCCCGAGGATCGGTTTCCTGATGCGGCGAGTCTTGCGGCGGCGCTGCGCGAGGTTGCCGGGGCAAGTGCGCCCCCACCCCCGCCGCCATCCCCGCGCCCATCAGCGCCGATCAGTGCCACCCCGGCCCCGCTGATCCAGGTGCTGGGTTCCCAGGGAACCTTATTGCGTACCGCCGATCTGGCTGCGGGCGGCCTGACGATTGGGCGCGCCCCCGAACGTGATCTCTACCTTGATGATCCCCAGATCGGCCCCGAGCATCTGCGCCTGACCTGGGATGGGCAGCGGATTTTGATCACTGACCTGGGGTCAGCGAGCGGCACCTTTCTAGGTGGAGCACGCCTACCGAGTGGGGTGGCGATTCCCTGGGATGGTCGGGTGCCGTTACGGGTCGGCCCGTTTACGCTCCAGACCCCACCGATGGGCGAGGCCGCGCCGGTTGATGATGGCCTGCTCTCGGGGTTGCTCAGTATGGCCCCGAAAATCACCGAGCCGCTTGCACCCCCGCCGCCCGCGCCTGCCGCCGACATGCGGATCGAACTGCGGCTTGATCAGGCCCACCTGACCCTGAACCCGGGCAGTACCACCATGGTCAACGTGCGCCTGCTCAATCTGGGGCGTGACCCGGCCGAGGTGACGCTGAGTATCGAAGGGGTGCCCGGCAACTGGTTGCGCGAAAGCCAAACCAGTCTGCGGCTTGATCCTGGGAGCGAGGCGAGTGCCAGTTTGATCGTGGCGGTGCCCCGGAATGCCGAGGCTCTGGCCGGCGACTACCCCGTGATCTTCCGGGCCCGGCCGCGTGGCCCGGTGGGGGGCGAAACCACGGCCCGGGGGCTCTGGACGGTCACGGCGTTTGCCGACTCGGATCTGCGGATCAGCCCAGCCCGCGCCGAAGGGCGGGAAGCGGTCGCCTATCAGGTGCTGCTGCGCAATGATGGCAATGCCGCCACAGCCTACCTACTGAGTTTCGAGGATGAAGACGGCGCGTTAGGCTATGTGCTCGAACATGACGAACTGACACTCGAACCGGGCCAAGCTGCCCAGATTGGGTTGCAGGTCGAGGCTGCGGGGCGCTTTGCAGGATCGCCACAACTTCGCACCTTTACCATTCGTGCCGAGAGTGGCGCTGGGCGGCCCTTGCGGGCCGAGGCCGATTATGTGCATTTGGCGCTGCTACCGGGCTGGGTGCCGCTGACCGCTCTGGCCGGGTTGCTCCTGATTCTGGCCTTCCTGATCTTGCCAGCCTTGCTTGGTGGGGGCAATGGGGGCGGCATCGGCAGTGCGGTGACCGCCACGAGTGTTCTACCTAGCCTTCCCACGGCGATTCCGCCCACCGTAACCCCAACCGCAGTGCCGGGCGCACCCCTCGTCTTGGATTTCCGGGTCGAACCGCCGATCATCAATCAGGGCGCGACCGTCTTGCTGACCTGGAATGTGCAAGACGCCACGCGGGTCTTTGTGACGCCCTTTGGCGAAGTTGCACCGCAGGGTCAGGCCCAATACATCCCACCCGAGAATACGGCCTTCCAGTTGACCGCGATTGGCCCTGGTGGCGAAACGACTCGCATCATCCAGGTTGCGGTCGTCCCACCGACCCCGTTCCCCACCTTGGTGCCCCCGACCCTGGTGCCCACCGTCGCGCCACCCACCGACCTGCCTACGGTGGCCCCACCAACCCCGTTGCCAACCCTAATCCCGACAGCGGTGCCCCCAACGGCAGTGCCCCCGACAGCGGTGCCCCCGACAGCGGTGCCCCCGACAGCGGTGCCCCCAACCCCGGAGCCAGCGACTGCCGTGCCCCCCATTATCATTCTGCCAACGACGACCCCTGACCCAGGCAGTGGCTTTGCGATCATTGATCTGGCCGAGCAGGCTCGCAATGCCGCCTGGAGCACCAACACCGGACGGGTCAGCTTTGGGCGACCGCTGCTCTTTGCTGATCGCGGCGGCTGGGCCGATGTCAGCAACGCCACGCTCGAAAATGGCTCGGCCTACCAGGGGCTCTTGCTGATGGTACCGCCGACCTACCAACCGCGTACCGCCGACGAGCCACCTCCGTTTATCGAGGGCAAATACAACCTGCCAACCCTTGGGGTCGGCCAGATCCTGGTGGGTTCAATCGGCTTTGGGCAGGCCGTGAACAGTCCGCCCGTCTCGGTCACGATCACCCTGAATGGCAACCTGATCTTCACTGGCGAGAAGAGCCCTGATGGGCAATTGTTGCCAATCTTCGCCGACCTGAGCAGTTTTGGGAACCAGGGTGGTGAACTCGTCTTGCGGGTCAGTGCTCCAGCCGGGCCGGTACCGCAGGGGATCTACTGGGTGCGACCACGGGTGGATGTGCCACGCTGAGTTGATCGGTCAGGGCAATTGGGAGTTCGCGTCCCAATCGCGATCTGCCCTCACCCCCTGCCTCTTCTCCCTGGGGGAGAGAGGGGGTATGGCAAAGGGGAAACCTGGTTTCCCCTTTGCCATACCCCCGCCCCAGCGGAGAAGGTTGAGAGGGGGTGTCTGGATCAACCAAACGACCTGATCCGGCCAGGTTCACGTTAGAGGCCCAGCGGACACCAGGTGTTTTGGGGATGATATGACGGGCGTGATCCGATTTCACCCTCGCGGGTGACGTGGCTTCACCTGATCGTTTGGTAGGCTAGATCAACCGAACGATACCAGGTAGGAGGCCCATAATGGCAAGCTATGCTGAACCGGCGGCCTATTATGAAATTCTGGTGGCGGGCAAGCTTGATGAGGTCTGGGCAGACTGGTTTAGTGGCCTGACCCTCCGTCCTGGCCCTACTGGCACGACCCTGCTGGCGGGTTATGTGGCCGACCAGGCGGCGCTGCACGGCCACCTGGCATGCATTCGTGATCTAGGCCTACCCTTGTTAGCCGTGTTGCGCCGCAGCCACCCCGGTCGTGGTCCGTAAACCGATTACCCTGTAGGGTAGTCAGCTTGTTACTACAACCTAACCTCCAGGAATTATACTGAATATACCACAGCGACTGGCTCCAGGCATGCGGTGTTGTGCCCGCTGTGGTGCGCGACCGCGCTGAGGGAAGGATGCGGATTGGTGCTTCGTCGCCCGAACAGTCTGTCGCCATCGCCGCTGTTGCTGACCAAACTCAGCCCACCGCCAGTGCGGGCGGGCCTGGTAGCGCGACCGCAGTTGATGGCCCGCCTCGAAGCCCACGCTAGCACAACGCTAACTGTTTTGGCGGCCCCGGCCGGGTTTGGCAAGACAACTCTGCTGGCGGCCTGGCTGGCTACGCGCCCGAGTCGGCCCGCCTGGCTGACCCTTGAGGCCGAGGATAGCGAGCCGATCCGCTTCTGGTGGCAGGTATTGGCCGCGTTGCAACAGACCATGCCTGAGTTGCCAGCGGATCTGAGTGAGCCATTGCAGCGGCTGCCGCCCGCGCTTGATGAGTTCGTGACGCTGCTGGCGAATGCGCTGGCACCCCAGGCCATGCCGATCGTATTGGTGCTTGATGATTACCATACGATCAGCGACCTGGAGGTACACCGTTCGCTGGCCGCCTTGATTGCTCATGCGCCGCCCTGTTTTCAGTTGGTGATGGCCGGGCGTTCCGATCCACCCCTACCGCTGGCTCGTTTGCATGCCCGGGGTCAACTCCACGAACTGCGAGCCGATGATCTGAGTTTCACGCCGCGTGAAGCGGCCGAGTTTCTGAGCCAGACCATGGGTTTAGATCTGCGCCCTGAAGCGGCCGCGACCCTGATTGCGAGCACGGCGGGTTGGCCAGCCGGGCTTCAACTGGCGGCACTCTGGTTGCGTGATCACCCGGCCAATGGGGATGATCAGTTGGCGACTTTGGCGGCCAGCGAACGCCATTTGCTGACCTTTCTGGCCGATGAGGTGATTGCCCATCAGCCACCCGAGGTGCAGCGTTTTCTGCTCGATACCGCCATCCTTGAACATTTATGTCCTGAACTGTGCGACTACCTGACCGCCGAGGCACGGCGGGCCAATCCTGATGCACCACCGCTGATCACCCGTTCTTCCGAGACGCTGATTGCCGAACTGGTGCAGCACAATCTGTTTGTGAGTCGGCTTGATGCGCATGGAGCCTGGCACGCCTACCATACCCTGTTCCGAGATGCCTTGCGCCGTGAACTGGTGCGCCAGCGCGGCCCGGCGGCCCAACAACGCTTGCACCGGCGGGCGGCGGCCTGGTTTGCCGCTGCCTCGACCGTGGATACGCCCCTGTTTGATGAGGCCCTGCGCCATGCCCTGGCGGGTCAGGCCTACGAGTTAGCGGCCGATCTGCTGGGGCCGCGCTGTGATCAACTGGGGGCCGAGGGCCGGATTGGCCCGTTGCTGACCTGGCTGGGAGCCTTGCCCGAGGCAGTCTTGCTGGCCCGGCCTGCCCTGGCCCTCCGTTATGCCTGGCTGCTCTTTTTGAATGGCAACCAGGATGCGGCAGCCAACTGGTTGGCCCGGGGCGAGGCGGCGCTCGCCAATGCACCAGACCCCGATCAGATGAGTCAGGCCTTGCCAGCCGCTGTACGGGCGGTGATGGCCACTACCTGGTACGATGACGAGGCGATTTTGCGCTACGTGGCCGAGGCCCAGGCTCTGATTCCCGCCGACGAATTGATCTGGACGGCAACGCTGGCAATTGCTGGTGGCCTGGCCCAACTCGTGCGCGGCGAGGCCCGGGCTGCAGCAGTAGCGTTGCAGCGGGCGGCTGACCTGGCGATCCGGGCCGATTGCAGCTATCAACTGATGGCGAGTACCTGGCATCTGGGTCGGGCCCGCCTGGCCCTGGGGCGGTTGGACGAGGCGGCACGGGTTTTTCAACGCCTTGGCAATGAAGGTACGTGCCGTTTTCGGGGCTACCGTGATGTGGGTCTGGCAGCGGTGGCCTACGAGCGGGCTGATCCCACCACGGCGCACGAGCTCGCGCTGCGCGGCTTGCAGGCCCTTGAACGTACCGCAGGACAGCCGCGGGTGATCATCTTTGCCCAGCTGCTGCTGGCCCAGCTTGCGCATGATGCAGCCGATCCCGAAGCTATGCTCTGGCTTGAGCGGGCCGAACTGCTGGCCCGTCAACTGGGTCTGCACGAAGATCTGGCCGCAATCCTGGCGCTACGAGCTACCCTGGCCCTGGCGATTGGTGATCGGGCTACAGCCGAAGAATGGGCACTTGGTTTAGACTTTGATCCCAGCCAGGCTGATGTGCGCCGTGAGGTGGAACTGATCCCCTTGGCTCAGTTGCGGCTCACGCAACAGCGTCCGAGCGAAGCGTTGGCCCTAGCCGAAGCACTGGCTACCGCTGCCGAAGCCGAAGGGCGCATCCCGGCTCTGGTCAAGCTCCTGGTGATCAGGGCTGAAGCCTATGCGGCCCTGGGCCAAACGAGCCAGCGCCAGGCGGTGCAGCGCAAGGCGGCCCGGTTGGCCCATGAGGCGGGCCTGACGCGGCTGCACGGCACCCTGCAACTGGCAGTGCCGCCGCCAACTTTGGGCACCAGCTTCCAGGTGACGCTCGCGCCACCGAAGGGGGTAGCTGCCGTTGGCACACCCGGAACCAGCAATGGCCTGTTGATGACCGAACAAGGCTTTTTGTGCGAACCACTCAGTGAGCGCGAACTACGGGTGCTGGGACTGGTCGCAGCGGGGTGTTCGAACCAGGAGATCGCCAGCACCCTGATTGTCTCGATCAATACCGTCAAGACCCACCTGAAGCGGATCTACGAGAAGCTCCAGGTGAACAGTCGGGTGGCGGCGGTTGAGCGGGCGCGGGCGTTGGGGTTGTATCGCTAACGATCCAGCACGCACCAGCCACGCCGATAGTCGAGGGTCATGCGGGCGAAGCGGGCCAGCAAACGGTTACCCAGATTGGCCCGCCCGGCCCGGCCCAGATCACCTGCCTCGGCCTCGGGTGCATCAAGTTCAACCTGGGCCAACTCGAAGGGGCCAAGCCGCAAGCTCGGGGCCAGAGCGTGGCGTACGGCAACTCCGCCGACAAAACCACGCCCCTGACCTGGAGTAACTTGATCAGCATAATCAAGCCCGGCCTGTGCGGCCAGATCGGAACTAAGGGTCAGTGCCCCGTTGGAACCCGTATCAATTGTGAGCAGGGGCAGGGCCAGTTCGCTGAACGGACCACCCGGCAGGTTGCAACGCAAGTGGGCATCGGCGAGGGCCGGGAAATGCTCGAAGAAGTGCAAGGGCAGGATGGCCCCGTCTGGCCCCGGTGGCAGTGGTTCCAGATCGGGATGGCCTAACTGCAGCTGTTCGGCCCGATAGTTGACGGTCAAGGTCAGCTGGCAGAGCACATTGTAGCCAAGCACGAGATCCACCTCGAACGGGGCCTGGCTTAGATCAAGAGCTAGCACATACAGATCGCGCAGTTCGAGTTCGCCGAGCCGTAGCCAGGGCAGAACACTTTCGGTAAAGCGTACCGTATCACTGGCGGCGTCCTGGCCGTGGGCAAAATCACCAAGGCGCAAACCCAGACGACGAGCCAGGCCCAGGTCAATTGCCGAAGGATCGGTTCCGGTATCAAGCAGTACCCGCAGCGGATGGCCGCCCGGCCCGGCCGCATTACAGCGCAAGACCTGGGGCGTAAAGCTGAGCGGCAGGGTCGTGATGCCACTGGCCGGAAAATTGAAGCGGGTCTGGTCATCGAGCATACCGTATCATACCATTCCCGGTGATGAATGAACATTCATCACCGGGATAACAATTTTGCCATCTAGAGACTGCAGGGTCTTAACAAAGCTCTGGTACTATCGGGCATGCCAGCGTTTGAGTGACATCTGTTGTTGCCCGGTAGTCCATTCGGCCTGCCCATTATTGCCCTGTCGCGAACCAGGCCCGCAGCGTAAAAGGGGGGCGCTGCGGGTTGCGCTGTGCCACGTATAACCTTCATTGAGGAAAGAAGGGAATTCATGGTTCAGTCTTCGCCTCGTGGGCGCGCAGCGGCGCGCCTGGCAACCGTCAGCCTACTCGTCTTCGCTCTGTTAGCTTCGTTGATCGGCTTTGTCCCGACTCCGGCTTTTGCCACGACAGACACGCTTACGCAGTGGAACTTTAATTCGCCCACGCCGGACAACAATCCCGCCACTGGCACGACCAATCCCTCGACTGGGAGCGGTACGGCCAGCCTGCTCGGTGGCACGACTGCAACTTTTGCCAGTGGTGCTGCGAATGGCGGCAGTACCGACCCCGCTGGTACTACCGACAACTCGGGCTGGAATGTTACGACCTTTGCGGCCCAGGGTACGGGTGATCGCAGTCGGGGTGTGCAGTTTGCGGTTGATACGACCGGACGCCAGGATCTGGTGATCAGATGGGATCAGCGCTATAGCAATACGGCCCCGCGCCACGCTCAACTTCAGTACAGCACTGATGGTACCAACTTCATTGATTTCGGTAGTCCGTTTGAGGGTACCGCAGGCGACACCTGGTTCAACAATCGCAGCGTCAATCTTTCCAGCATCCCCGGGGTCAATAACAACCCCAACTTTGCCTTCCGGATTGTGGCCGCCTTTGCGCCCGGGACGAACGCCTATACGGCGGCAAATACTGGTAGCAACTATGCGACGACCGGTACCTGGCGCTTCGATATGGTCACGATCACCAGTGCGCCATTTAGCGGTGCGGCGGTGGCTCCAAGCATTGTGACCCAGCCCCAGAGCCAGAATATTGCGACTGGTGGCAGTGCTACCCTGACCGTTGTCGCCAGTGGCAGCGAGCCACTGAGCTACCAGTGGTACCAGGGTACCGCCCCCGATACCAGCACGCCCGTTGGTACGAACAACCCCAGCTTTACTACCCCGGCTCTGAATGTCATTACCAGCTACTGGGTGCGGGTTAGCAATCTGGCCGGTAGTGTGGACAGCCAGACCGCGATCCTGACCCTCACCGGTCTGAACCCGCTCTGTGAGCAGAGCTTTACGCCGATCTACACTATCCAGGGCAGTGGCAACAACGCCGTGATCACCGGCCCGGTTACAACCCAGGGTGTAGTTGTCGGCAACTTCCAGGGGGTTTCCCCGGCCCTGGGTGGGTTCTACCTGCAAGATCTGAATGGTGATGGTGACCTGACCACCTCGGACGGGATCTTCGTCTTCAACCGCGGCAACCCGGTCACGGTGCAACTCGGCCAAATAGTGCGGGTTAGCGGCAGCGCCAGTGAGTTTCAGGAGCAGACCCAGATCAGTTCACCCCTGACCATCACCGACTGTGGTGTCGTAGCGACAGTTGCGCCAGTTGACGTAATCATGCCCTTCCCGGCCCCCGTGGGCGGCGTACCCTACCTGGAGCGTTACGAGGGCATGCTGGTGCGCTTCCCGCAGCAACTGTTCGTAACCGAGCACTTCCAGCTTGGGCGCTTCGGCCAGGTGGTGATGTCCTCGGGCGACCGGCTCTACATCCCGACCAATATCTTTGAGCCCGGCCCGCAAGCGGCGGCACTCCAGGCGGCGAATGACCTGAATCGGATCATCGTTGACGATGAGCTGAACGATCAGAACCCTGATCCGATTCGTTTTGGGCGCGGTGGCAATCCACTGAGCGCTAGCAATACGTTACGCGGTGGTGATAGTGCCATCAGCATGGTTGGCGTGATGAGCTTCGGCTGGGCCGGCAACGCGGCGAGCGGCAATGCCTACCGCTTGCGCCCGGTGGGTGCCCTTGGTGGTGGCGTCCCTAGCTTCCAGCCTACCAACCCGCGCCCGACGGCCCGCCCTGCTGTTGGTGGCTCGCTCAAGGTTTCGGCCTTCAATGTGCTCAACTACTTCCTGACTCTCGATGTGCCGAACACTACACCGCCGAACCCGCTCGATAACCGCTGTGGCTCGCGCCAGAATCTCGAGTGCCGAGGAGCCGATTCGGCCTTTGAGTTCGAGCGCCAGCGCACCAAACTGATACAGGCCCTCATCCAGCTCGATGCCGACATTCTGGGCCTGATCGAGCTCGAAAACACCCCCGAAGTCTTCCCTGAGGCCGATATCGTGAATGCACTGAATACGGCCCTTGGTGCGCCGATCTATGGCTTCATTGATACCGGGATCATTGGCACCGACGCGATCAAGCTTGGCTTTATCTACAAGCGCACTACCGTGCAGCCGGTGGGCAACTTTGCGGTGCTCAACAGTCAGGCCTTTGTCAATCCGCGCAATGCCGTCCTTGATCGTAACCGCCCGGCGCTGGCCCAGACCTTCCGCGAACTGGCGACTGGCGGCATCATCACGGTTGTCAACAACCACCTGAAGAGCAAGGGCTCAGGTTGTGGCACGGGCGATGATGATCTGACCAACGGCCAGGGCAACTGCAACGGAACCCGTACTGACGCGGCGCTGGTGCTGATGGACTGGATCGCCAGCGATCCGACCAACAGCGGCGATCCTGATTTTATGATCGTCGGTGATCTGAACAGCTACGCCAAAGAAGACCCGATTGCCGTAATCGAGGAGTTCGGCTTCGTCAATCTTGGCCCGCTCTTTGGGGGCGATACGACCTATTCGTACGTCTTTGACGGTCAGTGGGGGAACCTGGATCACGCCCTAGCCTCGCCAAGCCTACTTGATCAGGTTACGGGCGCGGCCAAGTACCACATTAACGCCGACGAGCCAAATGTGCTCGACTATAATGTCGAGTTCAAGAGTGCCAGTCAGGTCAACAGCCTGTTTGCACCCGACGAGTTCCGCACCTCGGATCACGACCCGGTGCTGGTCGGCCTGAACCTGACCCCAACCAATAGCCCACCTGCCGTCAGTCTGATCGTGACCTACAATACGGGCCTGGGCGAAAATGGGGCCGAGATCATCAGCCTGCGTGGCGACCGGGCGGTGCTCTCGAATGCGGGTGATGGCAGCATTGACCTGCTGGATGCCAGTGCCCTGCCTGATCTGACCCTGATCCAACGTATCAAGTTGCCCGAACTGAACGGTCTGACCTCGGTGGCGGTTCACCCGAGCAAGGATCTGTTTGTGGCCGTGGCCGGGGCCAGCAACCCGCGCTTCGGACGAGCCCTGATCTTCCGGCTTTCGGATGGTGCCCTGCTGACCCAGTATACCATCGCGACCGATGCGGCTTCGCCCAACGGTCGCCAGCCCGACTCGGTCGAAATCTCGCCCGATGGACGTTTCGCCGTGATCGCGATCGAGGCCGAGCAGGTCAATGCCAGCGATGATGGTGGCAATGGCGCAATTGTGGTGCTTGATCTGCGTGGCTTCGACCCGGCCAATCCTGATCCGCTCGGCATCACCGGGGTGACGGTCGAGTTTCCCAGTATTGCCGGGGTGCCTGGCGTGGGTAGCGGTCGCACCTTCGATGTACCTGGCAACCCGGTGGTGAACAACGCGCCGGGCACGATCGAGCCAGAAGGGATCGCCTTTGCGCCCGATAGCAGCGTGGTCTACCTGGCGTTGCAGGAGAACAACGCAATTGCGCGCCTGAGCCTGACCGATCCTTTGCCGTCCATGCTGCCCGTGGGCAACATCTTCGGGCTGGGCCAGGTGGACTTCCTGACCGACCGGATTAATGATAATAGCTATAACCCCGTGAACCGCCTGAACGTGCCCCGCGAACCCGATGGTATTCGCGTGGTCGAGATCGGCGGCACGCGCTATCTGCTCACCGCCGATGAAGGCGATACCCGCCCCAATCCGCGTGGTGGGCGCACGATGAGCATCTTCAACGCGGCGACTGGGGCCCTGGTGGCCGATCTGGGTAATCAGTTGGCCGACCTGGCCTTCCAGTATGGGCTCTACCCCGATAACCGCAGCCCAAATGGTGGTGTCGAGCCCGAAATGCTTGATGTGATCACCGTGAATGGGCGGGTGATTGTGGCAATTGGCCTGGAGCGGGCCAGTTCAATCGCCTTTGCCGACGTGACCACGCCGACGGCACCCTTCGTCTTCGGCCTGGTGCGTTCTGGCTCGAACCCCGAGGGGATCAAGCTGGTCGCCCGTGATGGCCAACTTTTCGCCCTGAGTGCCAACGAGGTCAGTGGCACGGTGACAGTAGCTACCGTGCCGATCGACAATCCGAGGGTCACGCTTGGCTACCTAGCGAATACGCCACGCAACTTCGGGGTGGGGGCGATCGATGCTGATCGCAACGCAACCCTAAACATTAGCCTGAGCCTGAGTCCGGCCAATGCAGGTATGCTCAGCCAGACCAATCTGGCGGGCAACCTGGCTCAGCTTAATCCAACCCTGGCGAGCCTGAACTTCACGCCTGCGCCTGGCTTTATGGGTCCGGCAACGGTGACGGTCAGGGTCAGTGACGGGGTCAACCCACCGGCGATTGGTACGATCGACTTTGCGGATCGCACACCTGATCTAACCCCACCCACGACGACGGCCAGGGTCAGCGGAGTGAGCAACCCGCTCTGTCCGAGCGACTGCTTCGCCAACCAGGCCACGGTCACGCTCAGCGCCGAAGATGACCGTTCGGGTGTGGCCACGACGAGCTACCGCGTGAATGGTGGCACCTTCCAGAACTACAGCACACCATTTGTGATCACGAACGAGGGTGCCAACCTGGTTGAGTTCTTCTCGACCGACAATGTAGGCAATGTCGAGGCGGTGCAGCGCCTAGCGGTCAACGTGAGTCGCTTCCCGGCCACGGGCGTGCTCGATGACTTCAACCGTGCGATTGGCAACGGTCGCCTTGGCAATAACTGGTCAGGGGCTACCCAGCATGATCGGTATCGCCTGACCGGGAGCAATGTGCTGGTTGACAAGGGCGGGCTGGCCACATGGAGACGGGCCAGTTACGGCCCCAACCAGGAGGCGTTTATGCGCCTGACCAGCCTGAATGCCACCAGTCAGCATCATACCCTGGCCCTGAAGGTACGGGGCAATGGGGGGCGCAATGGGGCCATCCTGGTCAGCTATGATGCGGCCAACCAGCGCGTCACGGTCGAGGCGCTCGTGGTTGGGCAGGGCTATCGCCTGGTTGCCAGCTACCCGGCCACGGCCCAGGCCGGGGCACTGCTAGGGGCTCAGGCCCTGGCAGATGGCAGCGTAAAGGTCTACCTGGACTGTCTGCTGCTTGGCACGGCTGATACCCGCAGTATGGCGGGCGAAAGTTATGTCAATCAGGGCGGTGAGATCGGGGTCTGGTTTATGGATGCGGCTGGGGCGCGCTTCGACGACTTTGGTGGGGGCAACTTGCCCTAGCCGTACGCTTGATCGCATCCTGGTCTTATGGTGGGCGCAGAGGATTACCAGTCCTCTGCGCTCTTTTAACTTTTTCTTAACACTAGATCGAGCAGATTTAACCTGGCTCTGCTAGGATAGGCCCTGGTTGGCGCAGCCCTGCGTTCAACCCTGCGAGCCTGCCCGTTCTGTGATGTGAAGAAGGAAGTTATGGCACACCACCCTGTCCGTAGCCGCGAACGCTTACGCCTTGCCATTATTGGCTTCGCCTTGGTCGCCATGCTGGTCTCGCTCTTTGGCATTGCACCGCCGCAAAGTTTTGCCAACGGTGCATCAACGATTACGCAGTGGAATTTTAATTCACTTACCCCCGATGCTAATACAGGCACCGGCACGACCGATCCTGCGCTTGGGACGGGTACTGCCAGTCTGGTGGGTGGTACCACCGCGACTTTTGCCAGTGGCTCGGCCAATGGCGGTAGCACCGATCCCGCTGGTACCAATGATAATTCGGGCTGGAATGTGTCCACTTTTGCGGCCCAGGGCACAGAAAACGAGCAGCGCGGTGTGCAGTTTAATGTCAGCACCGTGGGCTTCGAGAATATTGTGGTGAACTGGGATCAGCGCCACAGCAATACCTCGGCCCGCCATGTGCGTTTTCAGTACAGCACCGATGGTACCACCTTTACCAACCTCGGGACACTCTTCGAGGCCAGTAGTGGTGATGCCTGGTTCAATGGGCGCTCGCTGAGCCTGAGTGGCATCACCGGCGTTAACAACAACCCCAACTTTGCCTTCCGGATTGTGGCCGCCTTCGAGCCGAGCACCAGTAGCTATGCTGCCGCGACCAATACCAGTACCTACGCCGCTGGTGGTACCTGGCGCTTCGATATGGTCACGGTTACGGGCGAGGCGACCAGCACTGGCCCGGTTGGCCCGTCAATTACGACCGAGCCGTCCAGCACGACGATCACCGAGGGCGAGACCACCATGCTTTCGGTCGTGGCAACTGGTACGGCCCCGCTTGCCTATCAGTGGTATCAGGGCACGGCTCCCGATACTAGCACCCCGGTCGGTACTAATAGCGCCAGTTTCATCACCCCGGTCTTGACCCAAACCACCAGCTACTGGGTGCGGGTCAGCAATTCCGTTGATAGTGTAGACAGCGCTACAGCAACGGTGACGGTTACTCCGCTTGCGGAAATCTGTGCCGAGCCGTTCACGCCAGCCTACGCGATTCAAGGCAATGGCAATGCCGCCGCCATCACTGGCGTGGTCACGACCCAGGGTGTGGTAGTTGGCGATTTCCAGGGGTTGGCCCCGGCCCTGGGTGGGTTCTACCTGCAGGATGTTGACGGTGACAGCGATCCGACCACCTCGGACGGGATCTTCGTCTTCAACCGAGGCACCACCACGGTCGAGTTGGGCAAACTGGTGCGGGTCACGGGCACAGCTGCCGAGTTCGAGAACCAGACCCAAATGGGTACGGTCACCAGCGTTCTGGACTGTGGCGCTAGCCCTGCGATCACGCCGGTGGATGTGCAGATGCCGTTCCCGGCCCCCGTGGACGGTGTGCCCTACCTGGAGCGCTACGAGGGCATGCTGGTGCGGTTCCCGCAGCAGCTGTTCGTGACCGAGCACTTCCAGCTTGGGCGTTTCGGCCAGATCGTGATGGCGTCAGGCGACCGGCTCTATCAGCCGACCAACGTGGTCGATCCAGGTGCTCCGGCGAATACGCAGCAGGCCGCCAACAACCTGAACCGGATCATTGTTGATGATGAGCTGAACAATCAGAACCGCGACCCGATTGTGTTTGGGCGCGGCGGCAATCCGCTGAGTGCCAGCAATACGCTGCGCGGCGGCGATAGTGCCACCGGCATGGTTGGCGTGATGACCTTCGGCTGGGCCGGCAATAGTGCCAGTCCCAACAACTATCGCTTGCGCCCGATTGGGGCGTTGGGCGGGGGCATTCCCAATTTCCAGGCCACCAATCCGCGCCCCACGGCCCGCCCTGCGGTCGGCGGCACGCTCAAGGTCTCGGCCTTCAATGTGCTCAACTATTTCCTGACCCTCGACTACCCGATTGGTAACCCGCTCGATAACAAGTGCGGACCGCTCCAGAATGTCGAGTGTCGCGGGGCGGATTGGCAAAATCCGGCCACCGGGCGCGACGAGGATCTCGAGTTGCAGCGCCAGCGCACCAAATTGCTCCAGGCGCTCCTCAAGCTGAACGGCGATGTGGTCGGCTTGATCGAACTGGAGAACACTCCCGGGGTCAAGCCCGAGCAAGACCTTGCTGATGGGCTGAACGACCTTTTGGGTTTCCCGGTCTACAGTTTCATTGATACCGGCGTGATCGGCACGGATGCGATCAAGCTCGGCTTTATCTACAATACCCTGACGGTCGAGCCAGTTGGCGACTTTGCGATCCTCGATAGCACCGTGGATCCAAGCTTCGACGATAGCCGCTCACGCCCGGCCCTGGCCCAGAGTTTCCGCGAACTGGCGACTGGCGAAGTCTTCACCGTGATCAATAATCACCTCAAGTCGAAGGGTGATTCGGGATTGCTTGCGCCTTGCAATACCAACGGCCCCGGCTTTGACCCCAACTGTGATCAGGGTGACGGCCAGGGCTTCTGGAGCGATACGCGCACTAAGGCCGCGCTGGCGCTGGTCAGTTGGATTGCCAGCGATCCGACCAATAGTGGCGATCCTGACTTCATGGTCGTGGGCGATCTGAACAGCTACGCCAAAGAAGACCCGATTGCGGTCTTCGAGGATGCCGGTTTCGTGAACCTTGGCCCGTTCTTTGGCGGCGAGAAGACCTATTCCTACGCCTTCGATGGTCAGTGGGGCAATCTGGATCACGCCCTGGCTTCGCCCAGTTTGGTCGAGCAGGTCACGGGTGCGGCGAAGTACCATATCAACGCCGACGAGCCGGGTGTGCTTGATTACAATGTCGAGTTCAAGAGCGCCGGGCAGATCACCAGTCTGTTTGCGCCGAACGAGTTCCGTACCTCGGATCACGATCCGGTGCTGGTGGGGCTGCGCCTGAGTGGCGAAAATCGTGCCCCGCTTGTCTCGGCTATCGCTACCTACGATACGGGCCTGGGTGAAAATGGGGCCGAGATCATCAGTCTGCGCGGTGATCGCGCCGTGCTCTCGAATGCGGGTGACGGTAGCGTAGACATTCTTGATGTCAGTGCCCTGCCTACGCTGAGCCTGATCGAGCGGATCAAGCGGCCCGAACTGAACGGGTTGACCTCGGTCGCCATTCATCCAAGCAAGGATCTGTTTGTGGCCGTCGCTGGAACCAGCAGCCCACGGTTTGGCCGGGCGATGCTCTTCCGGCTCTCGGATGGAACTCTGCTGGCCCAGTATCCGCTGGCGGTTGACAGTGCATCGCCCAACGGTCGTCAGCCCGACTCGGTCGAGATCGCCCCCGACGGGCGGTTCGCGGTGATTGCCATCGAAGCCGAGCAGGTCAGTACGGTTGATGATGGCGGCAATGGCGCGATCGTGGTAATAGATCTGGCCGCCTTTGACCCGGCCAATCCGGTGGCGAACAGTGTCACGATCACGACCATCGAGTTCCCCGACATTGCTGGCGTTGCCGGGGTTGGCGTCGGTCGCACCCATGGTGATGCCGCCGGTGCCGCGATCACCAATGCACCTGGCACAATCGAACCCGAAGGGATTGCCTTTGCACCCGATAGCAGCATGGTCTATCTGGCATTGCAGGAAAACAACGCGATTGCCCGCCTGAGCCTGACTGAGCTCTTCCCCGCGACACTGCCGGTTGGCAACGTTTTTGGGCTGGGTCAGGTAGCCTTCTTCACTGACCTGACCAGTGGCGGTGGTTACAATCCGAGCCAGTTATTGCGGGCGTATCGTGAACCTGATGGTATCCGTGTGGTCGAGATTGGTGGTACCCGTTACCTGCTCACTGCCGATGAGGGCGACACCCGGCCTAATCCGCGTGGCGGGCGTACGATGAGCATCTTCGATGCCGATACCGGGGCCTTTGTGGCCGATCTGGGCAACCAGTTGGCGGATCTGGCGCACCAGTACGGGCTCTACCCCGACAGTCGCAGCCCGAACGGGGGTGTCGAACCCGAAATGCTCGAGGTAATTACGGTGGACGGACGGGTGGTTGCCGCAATCGGGTTGGAGCGGGCCAGTTCGATGGCCTTTGTTGACATGACCGATCCATCCATGCCTCGAGTCTTTGGCTTGGTACGTACCGGCTCGAACCCCGAAGGCGTCAAACTGGTCGCCCGCGACGGGCAGATCTATGCCCTGAGTGCCAATGAAGTCGGTGGCACCGTGACGGTGGCAACCGTGCCGGTGGTACCGCTTGAGGTGACCTTGCCCTACGCAGTGAACACCCCGCGCAGTTTTGGCCTCGGCGCGATTGACGCTGACGGTGACGTGCTCACGGCGACCCTCAGCCTGAGCCCGGTCAATGCGGGCACACTCAGCCAGACCAGCCTCAGTGGCACGCTGGCCCAGATCAACGCCGCGCTGCTCAACCTGAGCTTCACCCCGGCGACGGGCTTCTTTGCCCCGGCGACGATCTCGGTGAGTGTCAGCGATGGTGAGGCCGCCCCAGTGACGGGAACCGTTCGCCTGGAGAGTGGCCTGCTTGCACCGACGATCATTGACCAGCCCCAATCCATCGGCATCCTGGTAGGTCAAACCACGACCCTGACCGTGACCGCCGAAGGCAGTGCGCCACTGAGCTACCAGTGGTATCGCGGCGAGACGGGCGATACGAGCAACCCGGTAGGCACTGACAGCCCGACATTTACGACAGCGACCCTGACCGAAACGACGAGTTACTGGGTGCGGGTCAGCAATGCGGTCGGTAGCGACGATAGCGCGACCGCGACCGTCACGGTGACGCCGACCCCGGTGGCACCAAGCATCACCGGTCAGCCCGCTTCGGTCGGCATCCTGGTGGGTCAAACCACGACCCTGACCGTGACCGCCACGGGGACCGCCCCGTTGAGCTACCAGTGGTACCAGGGCGAGGCGGGTGTTACCAGTACGCCGGTGGGTATCAACAGCCCCAGTTTCACCACCCCGGCCTTGAACCAGACCACGAGCTACTGGGTACGGGTCAGCAACGCGGTTGACAGTGCTGATAGCCAGACCGCGACCGTTACGGTGACGCCGATGCCGAGCGAGCAGTTTGTGCTCTATCTGCCGATTATTGGTCGGTAACGCGTTCGCTGGCAGAAAAAACCGGGGTTGGCACCACGATTCGTGATGCCAACCCCGGTTTTTTCTGCTACACTACCCGCCATGACAAATCTCCAATCAAACGATCCGACCGCGATTCAAGCCCTGGCCCAGGCCCAGTTTGCGCCCGTCGCGGCGGCCTATGTGACGAGTAGCACCCATGCCCAGGGTGTTGATCTGGCTCGACTGGTTGAACTGGCTGCTCCGGCGGGTCACGAACGGCTACTTGATGTGGCAACTGGTGGCGGCCATACCGCCCTGGCCTTTGCCCCGCATGTTGCGCAGGTGATCGCGAGCGATTTAACGGCAACGATGCTGATCGCGGCGCGTGCCCATCTGGCGGCCCAGCAGGTGCGTAATGTGGCCTTCGTGCGCGCTGCAGCCGAACGCTTGCCCTTTGCGCCCGCCAGCCTTGATCTGATCACCTGCCGGGTTGCGGCCCACCATTTTGCTGATGTGCGGGCCTTTGTCCAGGGTAGTGCCGCTGCCCTTGTCCCGGGTGGCAGACTGTTGATCTCGGACCATATTGGGCTGGCTGACCCCGAACTTGATCAGTTTATGGATCGCTTCGAGCGCTGGCGTGATCCGAGTCATGTGCGCACCTATAGCGTTGCCGAGTGGCAACAATTTTGCGCCGAAGCGGGTCTGACGGTGCTTGTTACCGAAGCTGATCCGCGTGAGCCTTACCCGTTTGCCGAGTGGACGGCCCGCATGCGCATGCCCACCGATGAGCGAGCCGCTCTCGAACGTTGGCTGTTAGCTGCTCCGGCGCACCTGCGCGACTATTTTGAAATCGTCGAACAGGACGGGCGAGTCGTCTCGTTGCGGGGTACCTTTGGGATCATCGTGGCCCAGAAATAATGTAGGGCCGAAACATTCGCCTTGCATGTTCGGGTGGCCCCGGATTTGCTGGTGGCGAATGCTTCGGCCCTACATGGTCCTACACGGTGATTGCGCGTCCACGGTGAATGCGACCGCTGTAACGAGTATCTTCGCTGGACGGCAATGGCGCGGTGGTCAACAAGACCGCATCCACAAACCGCTCCAACTCTTGGCGGCGCTCGGACTCGCTGCGGGGCTCTTCGGCCCGAGCCTGGCGGGTCAGGTCAACTTGGTTGACCAGAATGCGGTGTACCGTGCGCTCGCTTTCGGTGCCGATGGTGGCCGTAAAGGCGTGCATGGTCGTCTTGACGAAGTTGGCAAGCGCGAACTGTTCGGTTGGCGAGGTGGCGGTGGTTTCGGGCGTGACCAGCACCAGTGCAACCCCGTCCATCAGGCTGGCCTTATGGGACACCCGGAAGTGGTGGGTCAACTGCTGTTCACACAGATCAGCGAAGCCCTGCTCATCAAGCACCGTCGCCCAGTCGCTATCGTTGCGGCCAACCAGCGGGGCTGTAGGCAAGGCTCGGAAGGGCGTCGAGACAATCGGGCCGGGGCGACCATAGGCGGCTACCGCCCGATCAATCGCCCCTTCCAGATCATCACCCGCAACCTCAAACACGAGGTGCTTGGCTTCGACATGATCCGCCAGCCGTGCCCCCAGATTGGCCGCGCCTTCCTCGGTTTCGGTGATCATGACCACCTTGGCCGCGCCGTGACGCTCCAGATAGGCTCGGGCCAACAGTTCCAGATGCTCGCCCAGGTACTCGCCCACCAGAAAGACCGTACTGCCAACCAGTTCGGCCAGCCGCTCAGCGGTGGGTTGACCGAACAGTTCGCCACCGGTGGGCGTGCGCTCGTAACGCAACCCGCCCGAGGGATGGAAGGTTTCGCCGCTGACGGCGCGGTCGGCTAGGTAGTAGACCGTCGCAATCGCCACATCGTATTCGGTCGGCATCCGCTGCAAGTAGAGCATGCCCATCACGCCGTCGCGCACCTTGCGGGCCTCGCGCTCGATCTGTCCACGCGCAAAGAAGGGTTCGGGCGGCTGCTCGTTGGGCTGAAGCGTAATCGTGGTCTCAGGGCTGATATAACCACCGGTGCGCAAACGTGTGGTCAGTTTGCCCGCAATCGAAGGGTTGATCAAGAACGTCCCCGCCGAGGCACTCGGATCGGCGGCGTCTTTGGCGACGGCAGCGGCGAGTTTGCGCATAGCAGCAGGCGCATCACTCTCGGCCAGCGCCGCCACACTGTTGCCCTGCAGATAGGCCAGCAGATCGCCCACCGCCTGCCCACTCTCACGCTGGGCCTCGACCAAAGCCCCGTAGAGATCGTTCAGGCGCTTGTTTTCGAGGATCAGGCGGGCGCGGCGCATAAACAGGCCCGGACGCTCGCCCGTTCCCTTGAGCCGCTCGCCTTCGACGGGCCCGGGAGCCAGCGCGTTGATCTGCACTTCGGGGCCAAGGAAGCGAGCCAATGCCTCGGCCATCGCCCGCTGACCAGCCTTGCTGACAGCGTAGTCGGCGCGGTTGGGGTACGAGATCGCAGCATACTTTTCGCCGCCGAAGTAGGACGAGACATTCAGGATGTAGCCACTGCCCTGCTGCTTCATCAGCGGGGCCAGTTTGCGAATGAGCGAGTAGTTGCTGATCAGGTTGGCGTTGAGGGTATGACGCCAGCCCTTGAGCGGCATATCGAGCACCATCTCTTCCTGGCCCGAGATGCCCGCATTGTTGAGCAGATAGTCTACGCGACCAAAGGTTACCAGGGTGCGTTCGACCAGCGCCGCCATATCGGCTTCGCGGGCGACATCACAGTCAGGGAAGATCTGCACCCGGCTGGCCGCATCGTTATACCCAACCTCTTCGAGTTCCGCGACGATCATGGCCCGGAACTGGTCGAGTTTGGCCTTATCACGGGCGGCGAGCATCACACGGGCACCCGCGATCGCCAACAGACGCCCCACCTGTCCGCCAATGCCAGCGCTGCCACCAGTGATCAGGGCGACCTTGCCCAGGTGCAGGCCAATCAGGCTTTCGGCCCAACCAAACGAAGGCCGCCGTGCGCCGGTCGCCTCAGCGATATTGGTCGGCAGGTGCAGGCTGATCTCCTCGATCTGGCGATTACTGAGCACGAGTTGGGCGGTGGCGGCACAAGCAAAATCCAGTCCATCGGCTTCGTCATTGACATAACGCACGATCTGGTTAATCCAGACCGGTTGCAACGCCGTGCCTGGGCCATCACCGGGTTGGCGCTCGCCGTCAATCTGGGCTTCGTGACGCCAGACCCGGGCCAGTTGGGCCGCCGCCGCACTCACCACGCGGTTCAGTACGTTGCCCTGGCCATCATCGCCATTGCTCAGGAAGATGACCCGGGGGCGGTAGCGGAGCGCGTTGGGGTTGAGGGTGACGCCTTGCCAATAGGCGGCGAGGCGCGCACTCAGGGCGAGCATGCCAGCCAACTCGTCAGCGAGCACCGTGTTGACGAGGTCGTCATCAGCGCTCACGACCGAATCACTGGGGTAGCGCCCGGTTGCCGGGAGAATGACCGCGCCGTGCAAGAGGCCGGTATTTTCACCAATCAGGCTCAGGGCCTCATCAAGCGTGGCGGGTTCGAGCGGGTTGAGGTAGACCGCCAGTGGTGGCGTGAAACTATCCCCCGCAAAGCGACTACTCTCAGCCAGGATCTCTTCGAGTTGGACGATCGCGGCCCGCGAGCGGAAGCCAATCACAACCTCGGCCCCACATGAGCGCAACACGCCAGTCAGGGCCAAAACATCTTCGGTCTGGTCGCCTGCACAGATCAGCACAGTGCGGCCATTGCCATCAATGGCCCGCAGACCCGGGCGAGCCGTGAAACTGGTACGACTGGGGGCCGATAACTCCATCCCGTGAGTGATTTCGAGCGACTCACCGGTGAGGGCGGCCGCATCATCGCTGCCCAGGAAGACCGCAGCGGCTGCAACATCAGTGGCAACCGGGAAACGCTTGGCCGGGGTCGCCCCGTCGAGGCTGCGGCTCAGGCGCATATTGGCCTGAACTTCACTGGTGGTACTGCCGACGGGTTGGCCCTTCAGTTCATCAATGCGCGCAAAGGCCCCACTGATGCGCTCGCCCTCGATTGGGCCGGGATAGATCAGATTGACCCGGATGCCCTTGGGGCCAAGCTCACGGGCCGCCGCGAGGCTCAGGGCGTTCAGGGCGGCTTTGGGCACGACATAGGGTGTGCGACCGTAATAGTCGGTGCGCGAAAAGATCGTCGAAAGGTTGACGATGCTGCTCCCGGCGGGCATATGGGGCGTGGCGGCACGAATAAAATTCCAGGTCACGCCAAGCAAGCCTTCCATCGCATCGGTGAGCGAATCGTCGCCTGTCACCGGGGTGCTGGTCAAGGCGGCTAAGGGTTGTCGCGGTCCATCACCACCGGCATTATTGACCAGAATATCAAGCCGCCCCAGGCGCTGGATGGCCTCGGCGACCCCTGCCCGCACTGCGGCGGGATCACGTCCATCCATCGTGAGGGCCAAAACGCGCCCACTGTCTACTCCCGTTTCGCTGATCAATACTGCGCGGAACGCGGCGAGTTTGGCTTCGTCACGCCCACTGATCACCACCGTAGCCCCCTCGTCCAGGTACCGCCGCGTGATCACCTGCCCGATGGAACCGGCGGCCCCAGTAATCATCGCGATCTTGCCGCCCAGGCGTCCGGCGACCGTGGCTGCTGTCATCGTGAAACCTCGTCTCTTTAACCTTGGTGAAATTTGGAACAGAGTTATTGTGCGGGATGGGCTAGGTCAACGTGACCGCCCATCCGGGTAGTGGGCAAGTTGGCAGATGGGTGGGATGGCGCAGTGCGTTATCGGGGGGGATTCGCATCGCCCCGCTCTCTATCTGAGAGCGGGGCGATCTAAAGCCAAACCCTAACCTCAAAAAGTGGCTTACGGGCGGGCCACAAACTGGAAGGTGATCTTCACGTCGTCTTCGGCCCCAAGCACTCCGGCGATGTTTGGTGGACTGAAGCCAAAGTCACTCATCTTGATCTGAGTGGTAGCCAACCCCATCATTTCGTCACCATTGACCTGGCCCGTGACCGTGAAGGTGGTTGGTTGGCTCACCTCACGAATTTGCAGATCACCCGTAATGGTCAGCGTAAGCTCTTCGCCGTCGGTGTAACTGGTCGGCAGGCCCACGATGTCGGTTGGGGTGAAGATCGCCAGTGGGAAACGGGCCGATTCGAGCCAGCGGTCACGAATCGCCTGGTCGCGGCGCGGGCTGTCCGAACGGAAGGCACTGATGTCAATCGTGATCGGCCCGACCGTGCTTTGCTGAGGGGCATCCCGATCCAGGCGCACTTCGCCTTCGAGGGTCTGGGTTGTGCCAACCGCCACCACAAAGCGGTTATTCTGATTGAAGAAGGTCTCGCCGACTTCGTAGCTCACCTGCGACTCGCTGGGAACGATCTTGAAGATCGTTACGGCACTGCTTGCCGCCGGGGACGTAACGGGCTCGGCCGCCGACGGATTCCCACCATAATCCCCGGTGCTGGTGGCTGGGGCGGTGGTTGCAGCAGGACTCGCCGCGTCTGGGGCCGCACTGGTCGCCGGAACGGTGGTTGGCGCAACTGCCGGAGCCGCACTTGCCCCACCATAGGGATCAGCAACGGGTTCTGCGGCGGCCGGTTGTCCCGCCGGGGCCGTCGTGCCACAGGCGGCCAGCAAACTCGCCAGCAGGGCTAGCATGATCAGTCGGTAACGCATAACGCGGGATCTCCTAAAAGGTTTCAGGTGTGTGAGTTTCAATTGCTAGCGTACTCCTAGTTTGTGAGGCGGGTCAAATAAGAATTTGCTTAGGGTGGGGCGGAATCCTCCACCCCCGCCAACGTGGTATACTGGCCGCGCTTCAATGACGTGGTAAGAGCAGAACATATTCACAAGAGGAGTTTATGGAGCGCGCACTGATTATTCTTAAGCCTGATGCCGTGCAGCGTGGTCTGGTTGGGCCGATCCTGAGCCGCCTGGAGCAGCGTGGCCTGAAGTTGCAGGGCCTGAAACTGATGCAGGTGGACGAGACCCTGGCCCGCCGTCACTATGCCGAGCACGAGGGCAAGGGCTTTTTTGCGGGCCTGGTTGGCTATATCACTTCGGCACCCGTAGTGGTGGCGGTGGTGGCGGGCAAGGCTGGCACGGTCGAGATGATCCGGGCAATGGTCGGGGCGACCAACCCTGCCAAGGCCGCCCCTGGCACGATCCGTGGTGACTTTGGGGTCGAAATTGGCCGCAATTTGATCCATGCCTCCGACTCGCCCGAGAGTGGCGAGCGCGAGACGGCGATCTTCTTTCAGGATGCCGAGCTGATTACCAGTTGGGAGCGGGCGACCGATCCCTGGATCTACGAGTAGCAATGACCGACGCAGCACCCTGCGTCCCTACCTATAGACGCAGGGTGTTGGGTCTCTATCAAGCTTGAATCTATGTTAGTAGTGATGGAAGCCCATGCCTCGCCCGCGCAGATCGCTGCGGTCTGTGCCGAGATCGAGGCGATGGGCTATACGCCCCACCCGATGCCCGGGCCGACCCGCACCGCGATTGGCATTACGGGCAATAGCGGGCCGATCGAACAGGCGGCTCGCATTCAACGGATGCCCGGCGTCGGTCAACTGATCCGTGTCACGGCCCCCTACAAGCTGGTGAGCCGCGAGTTTCGGGCGCAGGACACGGTGGTCCAGGTGGGTGGTGTGCCGCTTGGTGGCGCGGGCATTACGGTGATTGCTGGGCCGTGTACGGTTGAAAATCATGCCCAGACCCTGAATGTCGCTGCTGCGGTGCGTGCCGCTGGGGCTACGATCTTGCGGGGCGGGGCCTATAAGCCGCGCACGTCGCCCTATGCCTTCCAGGGCTTGGGTGAGGCTGGCTTGCAGATTCTGGCCGAGGCCCGGGCTGCCACCGGGCTGCCGGTAGTCACCGAGGTGATTGATGTCGAGAGTCTGCCGCTGGTCTGCGCCTATGCCGATATGTTGCAGATCGGGGCGCGCAATATGCAGAACTACCCGTTACTGAAGGCGGTGGGCCGTTCTGAGCGACCGGTTTTGCTCAAACGCAGCTTTGCGGCCACGGTCAAGGATCTGTTGCTCGCCGCCGAGTATATCTTGAACGAAGGCAACCCCAATGTGGTGCTGTGCGAGCGGGGGATTCGCACGTTTGATGATACGCTGCGCTTTACGCTCGACCTGGGTGCGGTGCCGATGATCAAACAGCTGTCACACCTGCCGGTAATCGTTGATCCATCGCACGCGAGCGGGCGCTGGGATCAAGTTCTGCCGATGGCCCGCGCCGCAATTGCCGCCGGTGCCGACGGGTTGATTGTCGAGGTTCACGATAACCCGGCGTATGCGGTCTGTGATGGTCAGCAGTCGCTGGTACCCGAACGCTTTACGGCCATGATGAGTCAAGTGCAACGGGTTGCGGCGGCCATGGATCGTCCCCTCACGGTGTTATGACCAATCGTCTTTGGCGTGAATACAATTGGCCGCTCCTGGTCTGTGTGATCATCCTGTTGGTGCTGGGAGTACTGGCCGTGCATAGTGCAACCCTGACAGCCGTTACGGCGGGCGGGATGCCGCTGCGCACAATCTACCCTAACCATCTGATTAGCATCGGGATCGGCTTAGGCGTGATGTTGGTCGCAACGCTCTTTAACTATCAACTTTTGACCAGTCTGGCCCGTCCGCTCTATCTGGGCGTGGTTGGGTTGTTAGCGCTAGTGCTGGTGATCGGGCGAGTCAGCGAAGGGGCCCAAAGCTGGCTCGTGATCGGAACCCGCACGTTTCAGCCGACCGAAATTGCTAAACTGATCTTGATCATTGCGCTGGCCGCCTACTGGCAACGTTTCGAGGGGCGCGGTGATCGCTGGCTGGTTCAGCTTGGGGGCTTAGTGCTGGCCGCAATCCCGCTTGGCCTAGTGTTGATTCAGCCCGACCTGGGGAGCGCCCTGGTGATCGCCCTGATCTGGTTGGTGATGGCCTGGGGGGCTGGCATGCGCATGGTGCAACTCGGGGCCTTGCTCGCCATCGCGCTGCCGCTGCTGGCCTTCGCTTGGATCAATGACATTGGGCTTGATGATTACCAACAACGCCGCTTACTGACTTTTTATTACCTGCTGACCGATCCGACCCAGGCCGACTTCAACGACGCTTATAACGTGAACCAGGCCATGAGTGCGATCAGTCAGGGGGGCATCTTTGGGGCTGGCCTCACCCGTGGCCTGTTCAGTCAGGGCAACTATGTGCCGGTGCAACACACCGACTTTATCTTTGCAGTGATTGGCGAAGAGATGGGCTTTGCGGGGGGGTTGGTGCTGATCACCTTCCAGGCCCTGCTGCTTTGGCAAGCGCTGAGCATTGCGGCCCAGGCGCGTGATACGTTTGGTCGCCTGCTGGCCTATGGGGTCTTTGCAATGCTCTTTTGCCATGTGCTGATCAACATCGGCATGAACATGAGCCTGCTCCCGGTGACTGGACTGCCGCTCCCGCTGATCTCGCACGGGGGCAGTTTTATGATCACGGTGCTTGCCGCCTTGGGCCTGCTCCAGAGTGTGGCCCTTAGGCGACAAAGACTGTCATTTTAACTCGCCCCTGCTAGGGCCTCGACTTCGCCCAGGGTGGGCAAACTGCCACGCCCACCCAGGCCGCGGCAACTGAGGGCCGCAGCGGCACTGGCAAAACGCACCGCAGGCCGGATCGGATCGCCCCGCAGCAGGGCATAGAGCAGCGACCCATGAAAGACATCACCGGCCCCGGTGGTATCAAGCGTTTCGAGTTCGAAGGCCGGCGTGTGAAACAACTCATCGTCATAGGCACACCAACTCCCCTCGGCCCCGCAGGTGACAAGCGCAGGGCATTGATAGCGATGGTGCAGCGCACGGGCCGCATCCCAGGCTGGCTCCCCCCCGGTGAATTCGCGTCCAAAACGCTCCGAGACCGCAATCACATCGCAGTGCGGCAGCAGTTCCAGGGTTTGCTCACGCACCCGGTCGGCATCAATCATCACCAGGCCGCCGTGCGCCCGCATTAACCGTGCCGCTGTCAGGGCCGCCTCGGGGATATGGCTATCAATCAGGAGGGCGCGGGCGGCAGTGATCAACCCATGATCAAACGGTAAGGCCGCGAAGACCTGGCGATCATTGTGCCACCAGACCGTGCGCCGATCACGGCCCGGTTCGGCCAGCACAAAACTGATATGCGAGCCACCCGGACGGATCTGCATCGCATTGGTATCAACCCCAGCCAGGTGCAGATCAGCCAGAATCCGGGGGCCATATGGATCATCACCCACGGCCCCGATCATTGCCACCCGCGCCCCCAGGCGGGCCAGCGTCGCCAGGGCCGTTGCCACTGGCCCACCGCCCATCTCGACCCAACCCGCCAGGGGTTGCTTCGTCCCGAGCTGCGGCTCCTCGCCTGTGACCCCAATCAGATCAAGCGAAGCAATCCCAATTCCTACCACATCGTAGCGCATGGTTGTTTCTCGTGAGGCTTCAAGGTTGCTCAACGCTTAAGCCAAGTGCCAGCCAGTGTAGCACACCCCGGGCCGGAAGGGATGGAGTGGGGGGGTGAGGGCCTGCGCGGCCATGCAAGAATATACGCCACACCCCCTGTCGTGTGGATCGCGTGTGCCCGCCGACGGGATCGCGTCCGCCGACGCGATCCCGTGGCCGGCCTAGGGCGATTGCATCTTCGGTTGATGGGGGGCTTCCGCGCATCACACCGTTCCGTGCTGCCCGTTCCGTCGCCGTGAACGGCTCGGCTACGGGAGGTAAAGCCGACCTTCGTCGGCTCGATCAGGCCACGCAGGTGGCCTTCGCATGCCATAGCCGAGGCGTTCACGCCCACGGCAGAAAGATGCAATCGCCCTAGTGGCCGGCCCCTAACGCATTGACGTATGCCCCAAAGCGGGAGTACGATGAAAGACGGAAGGTGAAGGGCCGTGCCTTCCGCTCGGTTTCATCAAGCCCGGCCAGGAGTACAACAATCTTATGCCTCGTGCAATTTGGAATGGTACCGTGATTGCGGAAAGTGATGCCACGGTGGTGCTCGAAGGCAACCACTACTTCCCGCCGAGCGCTGTGTCTAGCGCATATCTGCGTGACAGTGGTACCCATACCGTTTGTGGTTGGAAGGGGACTGCCAGCTATTACGATGTGGTCGTCGCCGATCAGGTCAACAAAGATGCGGCCTGGTACTACCCCGAACCCAAAGATGCCGCACGCCAGATCGCGGGCTATGTCGCCTTTTGGCGTGGGGTGCGCGTCGAACCCTGATGGGATGGTTCAAGCGAGTGTAACCGTAGCGCTGTCGAGCTGTGGCGTTGTCGAGTTGTCGAGCGACGGTCAAGCTGGCAGGGCTGTAGTTGAACCATGCCCTTTGCTCCAAGCGTGGAGGACAACGCCCCGGCGCATCGGCCATGCTCAAACGGCATAGGGATAGGTTCCTACCTGCTTAGGTAGGGAAACCAGCCAACCTGCCGGGTCGCCAGATCGGCCCTTTCGCCCCTACCCGCATAGGTAGTTGACGCACTGTGTCAGAACCGCTACACTCATATGTACCTCTGTTCACAAGCGGTGCAAGCTCTGGGCGAAAGGATAACACGATATGGAGCGTTTGGTCGGCGAGATCATGCATCAAGGTGTGCTCACCTGCCGTCGGGACACCCCGATCCAGGATGTTGCTCGGGAGATGGCGGACAACGATATCAGTGCGCTGGTCGTTGTCAATGACGAAGGCCACATGGTTGGTTTGATCTCACGCACCGACCTCGTCAACGCTCGCCTGTACGAACAGTACTGGAAGCATTGGCGCGGCCTGACCGCAGGCCATATCATGGTCACCGATGTGGTTACGGTGCAACAGGCTGATACGCTGCAGCAAGCCAGCAAGTTGATGATGGAGCGGCGCATTCACCGGGTGGTGGTCGTTGATGAGCACGGAGCCGGCCACAAGCCGGTGGGCATTCTCTCGGTCACCGATGTGGTGCGTGATATTGCACGCGACGAGGTTGTGGGCTAACGGGAAGCGCTTCGCACTTCCTGGGGAAAAACGGGGGAACTATGTTCCCCCGTTTTTCCGTTCCGCCAGGGGTTGCTTGATCCTGCACCCGCGTTCGCTGGGCACAATCCAAAATCCAAAATCTAAAACCCAAAATGGATTAATGCAGATAGTCGCGGATGTGGATGATCCAACGCCCAAGACTGCCGACAAGCAGGATGGTCAGGCTGAGGATGACCACGGTGCGCCCGGCCCGCCCGCGTCGCCACAAGCTACCAAGCACAACCCCGCCACTTAGGCCCAGGGCGGGATAGAGAAAGTGGCCCCAACGCAGGCCCTGATCGGCCACCAAGAGTAGGCCCTGACTGAGTAGCGTGCCGAGCCACCATGCGATCAGGGTGGCCCGCAAGGCGGCAGCCTGGGGTTGCGCCGCCCGCCGTACCCAGACGAGGGCTAGCCCAACTAGGGCAATCAGACTCAACAGAGTCGGGATCGCCATGGCACGACGGCCCGGCGGAATCACGCCCAGCAGCCCCAGCACGGTCTGCGCTACAATCGTGCCCAGGGCCATGCCCCTGCTTGGGTCGCCGCCACCACGATTGCCCAGCGCCTCCAGGTAGATCGGGGCGCTGTAAAACAGGATCAGGGCCAGGCCCAGGCCCCCTGCTGCTGCCAGACTGAGCGGGACGATCCCGATGGCACGCTTGCGTTGTTGGAGCGCCATGACCAGGGCCAGCGTCCAGGCTACCGCGATCATGGCCCCTACCGACAGGGTGACGCCGGAATGGGCCAGCAGGGCTACGCTCATGGCGACGGTCAGGCCAAGCAGCGGCCAGAGCACCAGGCCGAAGCGGGATGACCCCTGCGGCGCAGCAACCCCCAGGGCTAGCAGCATGATCAACGGGATTGCCAGTGCCTGCCCCCCAAGATTCGCCAACTCGCCCACCGTAAACGATTCAAGGGCCGTCACCGGAATCAGATAGGTTGCGGCGCCCAACAGGGCGACCCGCCAGCCTAACCCGGCCCGCCAGAGGATCAAGGCGATGGCCGCCAAGACCAGGCTATCGAGCAGTGCCGTGCCGAGTTGGACGAGTAGGATGCGGCCCCAATGATCAGCCGGGAAGATTAGGGTAAACGGCAAGAGCACCAGAAACGGCCCGGGGGGATAGGGTTGTACGCCGCCGCCTGCCGCCGTCGGGAGTGCGGTACTCAGAAAAATACGCCCGAGACTGGCCTCGAACAGCTTATTGGCTTGCAAACCCGTATCACTGAAGATCGCGTGGGGATGGATCATGCCGCCCACCCGGATGGCCCAGGCGGCCATCACCAACGCCACCAGCGCCACCCTTTGCGGGCGACGTGTGCTCCAGGCGCGGTAGGCCGCCAGCGTAACCAGCGCCCCCGTCACGGCGAGGGCCGCCACCGTCGGCGTAAACAGGGTCAGGGCGGGACGGGTAAACGCCAGACTGTAGGCCGCCCCTACACTCGCCAGCAGCCCCAGGATCAGGGCCAGGCGCAACCCGCCCGCTGCCCAGACCCAGGTGAGCAGTGCCCCCAACGCGAGGGTCAGCCAGCCCAGGTGCGGCCAGGCCGGTGGGCGGAGCAGCGTATCGGCAGGTGCGATCCGCAACTCATAGAGCACAAACGCCAGATCACGGGGATCGCCAGGGGCCGCAAATCCCGGCGTGGTCATCGTGATCCGCAGGTCGCCACCCGGTGCAGGCGCAGCCAAGAGCCGATAGCGCCGCGGTTCGCCTTCGGCCAGGGCCAACTGATAATCCAGCCCCGGGCCAGCTCGCCAATGCGAGATTACCCCACCGGGCGGGCCACTCGCCAGGGCCGTGATCACATAGCGCGCCCCGCCGGCCCCGGGTACCAGCACCTCGGCCTGGCGACTAGCCCAACGGTAGGAGCGCCCGCCACTTGCGGCCAGCGCATCCCACCACCAGACCCATTGCGTGGGTTGGGCAGGATCAACCACCCGGTCGGGCGGCTCGGAGCCATTGAAGCCCCGCAAGAAGGGCGCATCATCGGAGCGGCGCTGTGTGGCCGGGTCGCCGCCAAGCGCCAGCCCCAGGTGCAGCGGGGCCTGATAGGCGCTCAGCCAGAGCAGCCCAGCGGCAGCCACGAGCAGCGCCATGCCCAACCAGGCGCTCCGTGACTGCCGTAAACCGGCCTGGATGCGCATCAGAGCCTCACCCCTGGTTCGCCGCCCCCCAGGTGATCACAATCACCCCCACCACCACAATCACTGCGCCAAGAATCTTGGTTGGGGTGATCGCCTCGTTCAGAATGAAGCGTGACGGGATCAGGATGATCACATAGTTGAGCGCTAACAGTGGGTAGGCGAACGAAAGATTCACGCGGGAGATCACCCCGAGCCAGAAGAGTGCCCCGCCAAAGACGAGCACAAATCCAAGCACAACCCGCCAATCGGTGAAGGTCGCCCAGAGCACATCCGGGTCGAGTGAGAAGGCTCCGACGCGTTCGTTGACCGCATTCACGCCGAGTTTGAGCAGTACTTCGCCGATCACCGTCAAAGTACTAGCCGTGAGCAATAACAAAAACACAGGGAGCATAGTGGTAACTCGGCGTGCAAGCGTGCGCGGATTTTCGTCCGCAATGGGTGAAGATTCGTTAAGTGTCATGGGAGCCGTTGCAGCACATAGGCGGCATAATCACAGATCCCGCTCCGCAGCGTATACTGATCCGTGATCGTAAATTGGGAACCAAACAGATCGGCGTAATCCTGGTCGTTACGAATATGGCCGCCGCGATCCAGCGCGTGCATCAACTGCCCGGCCGGATTGTCACCTGCTGGTGGGGGAATATCTTCCATCACCAACACGGTGGCTTCAGGCCGCAAAACGCGGGCCAGTTCGGCCATGGCGGCCTGGGCGACCGCATCGGGCAGATGGTGCAGCACGCCACAGACCAGCGCCGCATCAAAGCTCTCGTTGCGAAAGGGCAAGGCCTCGCCAACACTCGCCAGGTAATGGCCGGGCCGGTTGTGGGCCGCAAAACGCAGATAGGCCGTGGTGGGATCAACCCCCACATATCGGCCGGCTGGAAACTCGCTGGCAAACTCACCGGTGCCACAGCCCAGATCCAGGAAGCGGCGCTGGTCGCCGTCCCAGGGCCGCAATTCGCGGGCAATCGCCATGCGCTCACCCGTAAAACCTGCCTCGGCCAACCAACGCAGCATATTCCAAAGCTGCGGAGCCTGGCTCAGGCGGTCAAGCATCGTTTCAGAAGTGGTTGTCATACAATCCGTTCATGGGTACGTGCCAGGGCCATAATCGAAAGGCCAAACGGGAAGCTGCCCCCCAGGTCGAGCCAGGCTGCTTCGAGGGCCATTGGGAAACGCAAGGCCTGGTTGAGCGGTGAAGGGGGCAGCCCCATCGCTGATTGCTCGCCCTGATCAGGACTGAGCCGTTCGAGTAAACGGGCCGTGGCAGGCAACGGAAAAAGCAGGCTCAGCACATAGGTCAGGCGCTCGACCTTAAATCCGGCCTGCCGCAACATCAAGCGGGTCGTTCCGGCTGTATAGCGCCGCCGGGTATGCACCTGGCGGTCGTGGCGCGAACGCAACCACTCGTAGGCTGGGAGCCGGATCAGGAACAGGCCACCCGGTCGCAGCACCCGCCGTGCTTCGGCCAGCGCTGCTGCTTCGTCGGGTACCGCCGTGTGGTACAGTACATCATACGATGTAATAAGATCGAAGCTTGCATCTGCGAATGGCAAGGCAAGCACCGAGCCCTGCACAATCCGACCGGGTAAGCGTTCACTGGCCAGACTGGTCGCCTCGGGGGCACGATCCAGGCCGATAACGGTACCGTAGCGCTGTAGAAATAGGGCGTCCCCGCCTGTACCGCAGCCTGCATCAAGCATGTGGAGGGGCGGTCGCCCGGCCAGATGGGGGGTGAGCAGCGCGGCACTGATCGCCCGCATACCGCCATACCACCAGTGGCGCAGCTCCACGGCTGCCATCGTCGTGTACTCACTCTTTTCCATACGTTTTGCAGACTATACCAGAAGCCCGCAGGCTGTGCAAACGGCGTACTTCCCGTCGGCTTGCGTGTGATTTCGGGTACAGTCTACCTATGCACCAGAGGGCGTGTTACCATACATCTGCGTATGCACGAGTTCGCAGTCTGTACGTTCTTTCATCTACAGAGTTCTCCGCTGTTGGTGCCGTAGGCAAACGCCATATGGGCTCACTGGTTTCGTTTCTTCCTTATCAGATCGCCAATGATCTGCTGCACCATGCCCGGGCGCTCCAACCGCCGCTGGCCTGGCACAGCGAGGCCGTGGTGCTCTTTGCGGATGTGTCGGGGTTCACGCCAATGAGTGAGGCTCTGGCGCGGCTTGGGCAGGGTGGCACCGAGGAGTTGACCGCACGGATCAATCAGCACTACGCGTTGATCATCGAGCGGGTTACGGCCTTCGGGGGCGAGGTGGCTGCTTTCGGCGGTGATGCCTTGACGGCGATTTTCCCGCTGCATACCGAGTTAGCCGCCGCCCGGGCGCTCCAGTGTGCGCTTGATCTGCACGCTCTGATCGCGCCCTACGCCGAAATGCAGACCCAGGCCGGGCGCTTTCAACTGGCGATCAAGATTGGCCTTGCGGTTGGTTCGGTCTTGACCACCGTGGTTGGCGAGCCTCAGCAGCGCCTGTTTACCGCCCTGGCCGGGGCACCAGTAGTTCAAGCGGCCAGCGCCGAGCGTCATGCCCACTCGGGCGAGGTCGTGATTACGCCGACGCTCGCTGCCCGCTTGCCCGAGGTACAGATCGCCAAACTGCGGGGCAGTTTGCATGTGGTTGCAGGGTTGGCAACCCGCCCGGCGCTGGCCCCTTTGCCACCTTTGCCACCCACTTCGGCGCAACTCGAAGCCGATCTGGCGGTCTTTCTGCACCCGGCGATTGCGGGACGGGTGAATGGCGAACGGGCCGGGCTGATCAATGAGCACCGCAATGTCACAGCCTTGTTTATCGAGTTGACCAATCTGATGACGGCAACGGCAGCGGCTGACCCTAACTTGCACCAACGCCTGCAACAGTATGTGGCCGCAATTGTCCGCATCGTCCACGAGTATGACGGCGACCTCGATAAGCTCGATCTGGGCGAGAAGGGCTGTACCTTGCTAGTGGTGTTTGGGGCACCAGTCGCCCACGAAGACGATGTTGATCGGGCGATGCACTGTGCCCTTGCCCTGCGGGCCTTGCGTTTTGATGAGGCCCACGATCTGCAGTTGCAGGTGCGGATCGGGATTGCGGCCGGCCTGGTCTTCTGTGGGTTGGTAGGCTCGGAACTGCGCCGTGAATATACGGTTATGGGCGATACGATCAACCTGGCTGCGCGCCTGATGCAGGCCGCCGCGCCAGGGGCGATTATTGTGGCAGCCGGTGCCCATCGCCGGGTTGCGGCCCGCTTTAGCTGGCGCAGTATGGGGGCCATCCCGATCCGCGGCTGGTCGCGCCCCGTTACGGTGTATGGGCTGGAACATGCCCAATCGCGCCCGACCCGCTACCTGGAGCCAAGCTACCATTTGCCGATGGTCGGGCGCGAGGCCGAAATGCAGCAGATCGAGCAACGCCTGGCCCAGGTGTTGGAGGGTCACGGCCAGGTGATTGGCATCGCCGCCGAGGCCGGCATGGGCAAGTCGCGCCTGCTGACTGAAGTCGCCGGGATTGCCAATCGGCGTGGCATGCATGTGATCAGTGGCGAATGTCTGTCGCACGGGGCCAATAGTAGTTATTTGCCCTGGCATAGTCTGCTGCGTGGCCTCTTTGGGATTGATCCGCTCTGGAGTACCGATGCCCAATTGCGCCATCTCGTTGAGCAGTTGACGGCAATTGATGAGCAGATTCTGGCCCGCCTCCCCTTGCTTGGGGTGGCCCTGAACCTTGAGATTGCGCCCACCGATCTGACCCGCTCGCTCGATGCGCGGATCCGCAAAGACGCCCTCGAAACGACGGTGATCGCCTGTGTGCGGGCCCTTACCGGTAGTCAGCGCCGCCAGCATCGCTCTAGTGCGGCGGTGAGTCCGTTGTTGATGATTGTAGAAGATTGCCACTGGATCGATCCGCTGTCCCGTGATCTGCTCGAAGTGGTGGCCCGTTCGATCCTCGACCGCCCGGTGCTGATCCTGCTGGCCTATCGCCCCGCCGAACCGCATCAGCGCCCCCTGCGCCTGACGACCTTGGCGAACTTTAGCGAACTGGTGCTGCGCGAGTTTAGTGTGCGCGAAACCGAATGGCTGATCGGCCTGAAGTTTGGCTACCTGTTTGGCGCGCGTGGGGTGCTGCCCAGTGGCTTTGTGGAACGGATCTCGGAACGTTCGCAAGGCAATCCGTTCTATATTGACCAGATGATTACCTATTTGCAGGATCAAGGGGTCAGCCCCGATGATCCCGTTGCGCTCGAACGGGTGCGCCTCCCCGATAGTCTGCGCGCCCTGATCATCAGCCGGATTGATCGACTCTCGGAACCGCAACAGGTGACGCTCAAGGTGGCAAGTGTGATTGGGCGGGTCTTCCGGGCGAGTTGGCTCTGGGCGATCTATCCGCCGTTGGGTGCGCCCGATCAGGTGTGTGCCCAACTCGATACCCTCAGCCGTCTCGATCTGACTGCGCTCGAGAAGGACGAACCCGAACTCGAATACCTCTTCAAGCATATCGTGACCCAGGAAGTCGCCTACGAAAGCCTGTCCCTCGCCACGCGGACGACGCTCCACGAAGCGGTGGCCCAGTATATCGAAGATCAGTTGCCCGAAGAGGTCGAACGCCATTTGGATACGCTGGCCTTCCATTATGGCCGTAGCCTGAACTTGCTCAAGCAACGGGTCTATTTCCAGCGGGCGGGCGAGGCGGCCCAGGCGGCGTATGCGAACGAGGTTGCGCTCGACTACTTCAGCCGCCTGCGCCCGCTTTTGCCCACCACCGAGCAGATCGGGATTTTGTTGCGCAAAGGCACGATTCTACAACTGGTTGGTCGCCTCAGCGAGGCCGAAACGACAATTCGTGAAGCTCTGGCGCTGGCGGAGGCCGCCGCTGACGAGACCCTGATCGCCCGTTGCTGGACCGAACTCGCCAGCCTGTTGGCTTCACGCGGGGATTTTGACCAGGCCGTGACGATTATTGATGCGGTGATGCCAATCTGGGAACAACTCGACAATCCCGCCGGCCATTACGATGCGCTCTGGGTGCTCGGCAGTGCCTTGACCGAGATTGGCGAGTATACCCGGGGCCTACGGCAACTCGAACATACCAACGAAATTGCCGTGCGCCTGGGTGATCAGCACCTGGTTGCTAAATCAATCTCCTCGATGGGCGTACTCTATGCCGATATCAGTGATTACGAGATGGCGCTCTACTGTCTAGAACGCAGTGTTGATCTGGCCCAACACTCATCCGATTGGGGCTTGCTGGCTCCGGCCCAAAGCACGATCGGTTTTGTGTATCTGCTTCAGGAACGTGTAGACGAAGCTCTGGAGGTTTTTCTTGGGCTGCTGGAACGGGCCACCGAGATTGGTGACCGGCGCAATCAGGCCCGGATCGCCCGTTTGATCGGACGCTGCCACCAGTTGCGCGGCGACGAGGCCGGGGCGATTGCCTGTTACAGCTACCAGATCGCGCTGGCCCTCGAATTGGGTGAACGCCGCGATACCAGTATCGGGATGGGTTTGCTGGCGAGTGCCTACGCCCAATTGGGCGATCATACCTTGGCGGTACGGGTTGGCGAACTCGCCGTGAGCCTCTGCGACTCGATCCGGCTGATCTACTGGGCCTGCGCCTTTCGCCACGAACTGGCCCTAAGCCTGTTTGCCCTTGGGCGGGCCGAAGAAGCCGCCGTCCGCAATGCCAGTGCCTTGGTGCGAGCGCACAGTTTGGGCACGAACCGGGCGCTCCAACTGGCTGCGACCCTGTTTGATGCCCGTCTGAGCGTCGAGTTGGGCACCCAGCGTCGTGACGAGGCGGTCGCCCGCTTGAGCCAACTCGACGATGAGTGGTTCGACACCCCCGAGTGGACCGCGATCAGCTATACGCTGGCTCTGCTGCAACCCGATGATCAGGCTGCTCAGGCGCACGCGATCAACCAATTACAGGTGTTATTGGTTGATCGGCCCACCGTGCTTACTGCCAAGCGTCTGGCCAGTCTGGTCGCCATTCCGGTTCCGCCCCTGCCCCCGCTCTCACCCCTGCCCGATATGCTGACCCGCAACCACCACGATCTGGTCAGTTTGATCGATCAGGCCGAGAGTCTGCTTGATGAGAAACTGAGTACCGCTCCAAGCCAACATCCACCCCAACCGCTGCATCCGGCACATCCCTAGGCTGCTCGACCTCCCGCTCGACGGCGAAGTGTCACCGTCTTAATGCGGCCCTCAACCGGGCGGTGCAGCTTGACCTTCACCGAACCGATCTTGCTCAGGATGAGCGTCATGCCTTCCGCGCGCGCCCCGTTGCCGTACTGCGGATAGGTGAGGCTGTCGTAGCACCCGAAGCCCTTGGAAGCGTGGGTAGCCAGGCTCCTCGCCCGCCTTCACGCGGCGGAAGAACGCCTTGAAGGCCAGGTCTACCCGCACCTGGACGTTCTGTAACACCTGGGAGTGGACGCGCTTCAAGGCGGGGCGTTCCGCTTTCCAGTCGGGAAGGAGCGCTTGCGTATCGTACAGACCGAGGGTTTGGCCCTGCTCCTTCCATGCCCGCGTGCGGGTCGCCACCGTCTCGTTGTAGACCCAGCGGCAGGTTTCCAGCAACTCACCCAGCAGACGCTCCTGGCCTTTGGTGGGCCAGAGACGGGACTGATATATGGTGCGATGCCATAGGTTGCTTAGGAGCGGCAGCGCGGAGTCTTCCGTGCAGATCAGTGCAGATTCCCCTTTCCTATCATGAGTTTTAAGCCTTCATTCGGGTATAGACCGCGAAGGCGGGCTTCGCTTGCCATCGCCGAGGGCTTCAGCCCCACGGCACGGGCGTCTACCCAAATAATTGCTTAAAAACCATCAGCCCCACGGCAATGCTTAAAACTTATGAGGGGCGGGAGGGTCAGTGCTGGATCAAGGGCAAGAAGATGAACTGGTTGCTCCGCGTCACCTCAGCCACGGTACTGATCGGCCCGTACTCGGTGCGACTGTCGTCGGTATTGACCACTTCGAGCCAGTAGAAGCTTGGTATCGCCGGAGCGGTCGGGTCAGACCAACTGTAATCCGCGCCAGTCAAGCTATCCCCATCGCCGGGGATTGGATCCTCGAAAAGCAAGGTGGCCTCGGCGCGCACAGGGCTTGGGCCACGCCAGAGTCGGAAGCCACTGATTGTCCGCTCGCTCGCCGTAGACCAGAACAGGGTCACGCTACCGTCACTGGCCTGGCTCAGGGTAAAACTGGTCAGACTCACGTCGGTCGGCACAGGATTTTCGATCAACAAGACTGCTGCTCCGCCGGTATAGCGGTTGTAGGTGACGGTATCAATCACCTCGTTATCAGCGGCGATAAACTCGCTCGAAGGAAAGCGTACAATGTCAGTCACATCGCCACGCACCCGGAGCGTATTGCTCGTCGGTGATAGATTGAGCAGGGTCTGGCGGTCGAGTTGCAGGGTGTTGTTGCCGCTGCCGCGCATATCAATCACCTCGATCCCCGTGATGCGGCGCGCCTGTTCCGAGGGCGAGTTACCAAGCAGATCGAGCTCCATATCGGTACCATCAAGGCGCAGGGTATCTTTGCCAAGTCCGCCATCAATGCGGGCAAACGTGGCATCACTGATCGCCAGGATATCATCGCCTGCGCCGCCGATCAGCACATCGGCACCGCCATTGCCCACCAGGGTATCGTTGCCGCCGCGCCCGTTGATTACATCGGCCCCGGCGGTGCCGGTCAGGGTCTCGTTGCCCGCCGTGCCAATTTGGGCCGTTGGTGTATTGAAGTTGGCCCCAAGCAGCAGATAGACCGCCCCGGCATCGGCACGTCCGGCTGGATCAGCCCCCGGTGCAGCAACGGCAAGATCGGCAAAACCATCGCCATTCAGATCGCCAAGGCCAGCTACAACCGTTCCGGCGCGATCGCCATCCGCTGCACCGCGCAGCACCGCGCCTGTCGGGCTAGTTAGCGTATTCAGATCAATCGGCGAAATCCAAGCACTGGTGCGCCCAAAGATCAGATAGGCTTCACCCTTATTTGCGAAGGCTGGGGTTCCAAAAGGTGCCCCAATGAGGATGTCGTCCAGCCCATCACCATCCACGTCACCCGCGCCGCGCACGCTATAGCCGGCCTGATCATATTGGGCGACACCAAGAATCACCACGCCATCCGCACCCAGATTGTTCAAGAAAGTTGGTGTATTCGGCCAGCCGGTCGTACGCCCAAAGACCAGGTAGGCTGCCCCGGCGTATGAATCAGGTGCAAGGAGATTGGAGAGCCGTGCGCCAATCAAAATATCGGCTAGGCCATCGCCATTCACATCACCGGCACTGCTTAAGGCGATGCCAGCCGATTCGTAGATCGTCACACCATCAAATACGACCCCAGTTGAGCCTAGATCCGCGAGATCAATTGGGGCGATCCAATTCGCACGCCCAAACACCAGATAGGTTCGCCCCGCAAAGTCCAGGCCTCCCCCTGGAGTTACATACGGTGCCGCGATCAGCAGGTCGGCAAACCCATCGCCATTCACGTCACCCGCGCCGCTGACCGCAGTGCCCAGCCCACCGCCCGCTGCAACCCCGGTAAATGTAGCATCGGGTTCTGCCAGGGTTGGCGGGCTACTCCAATCGACCCGTCCCAGGATTACGTAGGCCGCACCCTCAAACCCATTCACATTCGGCGCACCAATGAGGATATCGGCATACCCATCGCTATTCACATCGCCGACAATGCTGACCGCCCAACCGGCCAGATCCCCCGCCGCCGGGCCAGTAAAGGTCACATCGGCAGTCGCCAGGGTTGGCGGCGTTGTCCAGTCGGTGCGCCCAAAAATTAGATAAGCTGTCCCATTGGCTCCGGCGTAGGGTGCCCCGATCAGAAGATCGGCCAGACCGTCGCCATTCACATCGCCGGCCCCGCTCACACTAAAGCCCGCCTGGTGGTCAACTCCTAACCCATTAAAAACGATGCCGTTCGTGCCCAGGTTGGCCAGATCTAGGGGATCGGGTGGCCCGCTGGCACTGCCAAAGATCAGATAAGCCGCGCCACGACTAATCTTAATCGACGGTTCCGGATCATTAGGAATCTCAGTGAACCCAACTCGACTTGCACCAACTAAGAAATCGGCAAACCCATCGCCATTCACATCGCCCGCTGCGTGCAGCGCTGAACTGGTTGGATTGCCTGCCACCACCTGCGCCCCCAGATTGTCGTTCGCAGCGGCCCCCTGGATTACCCGATTAACTGGGGCCGTGCCTAGCGTTAGCGGCGAACCCAGCGCCGCCGCATAGATCAGGGCTACCGGGATTACAGTCAAGCTTAGGGCGATCAACCAACCTAAGCGGCGCAACAACCGGCGGGGGCGGGCAGGCGTGGACGTGGGGGCGTTAGGCAGGTGGGGGTTAAACATAGGACGTATTCCACACTAATCCAAGTCAACCTTGACAGGAGCGTCATGGCTCCGGCGCAAAACACACCAAAGGGTAGGCATGTATTATAACGACTAGACTATCCGTTCTCGGATTACGATCCGATGAAAACCCGCTCGGCCTTATTCATCTTTTACCGCATATCGTAGGCATAACCGCCCGCCCCGGGATCGCGTGTCCGCCCCGGGATCGCGTGCCCACCCCGGGATCGCGTGCCC
>JBLWKA010000014.1:0-3544 GCA_048381555.1 Oscillochloridaceae bacterium umkhey_bin13 | reverse complement strand
CCCCGGGATCGCGTGCCCACCCCGGGATCGCGTGCCCGCCCCGGGATTGCGTGCCCGCCCCGGGATTGCGTGCCGCCCCGGGATTGCGTGCCCGCCCCGGGAGCTCTGCGGTCAGCCAACCAACGGTGTTTACAGGATGTTTACTTCGTGGGCGGCTTGCTGACCTGTTTGCTCTCGCCCGGTCGGCGATCAGGATAGACTAGACTCAATTCTTGTTCGAGCGCCTTGATCCGATTTTCGAGTTGCACGTTGCGCGAGGCGAGTTGCATGCGATCTTTGGTGGCCCGGTTCAGCTTATAGCTGCGTTGGGCGGCGCTGAACAGACCAATCAGCCACATCAAGGCGGCCCCGAAAATGATCGCCCCGATCACCAGCAGCGGGAGTGAAATCTCGCCACTCTTGAAACTCAGAAACACAATCTCGACATTCTGGTTATTCTGGGCACTAAAAATCACCAGCACGACCGCCAGGGCGGCGAGGATGATGCCAAGAATGGTGCGTGAGATCATCTTCATAGGTCACTACTCCAGGCGATTGGTCAAGCTCCCGAGTCCAGTGCCACTCAGTTCGACGATGTCGCCGGGGGCCAACCAGGGGCCGTAGCCACTCGTCTGTTCGAGCAGGGTGCCCCCCGCCAGTGGCCCTGCAATAATCACGTCACCCGGCACTAGGGTGGTATGGCGGCTCGCATCAGCCACCAGGTCGGCAAAGGGATAGTATTGCAGCGCTGCGGTAGCGCGGATCTGCGTCAGCCCGTTCACCTCGGCGATCAGGCTCAAGCTCAGCCGTCCATCATCGCCGGCATACATCTCAAGCTCATCAGAGGTCACCAGCCACGGTCCCAACGAGGTTGCAAAGTCACGGGATTTGCCCGGCCCGCGTCCCAGCAAACGTTCCAGTTCGTCGTGATCATGGTTGGCCCAACTGTTAGCCAGGCAATAGCCTGCAATTGCGGTCTGGGCTTCGTCACGGTCAAGATCGCGCCCGCTCCGCCCGATCACACAGGCCAGACTTAACCCATAATCGAGCATCTCGCCCGGGGGTAGCAGGATTGGTGCACCGGGGCCATAGATTGCGCCGTGGTTGCCAAAGGCCAGGGCCGGGCCACGGTACCAGGCCCCCGGTAGGCTGTTGCCGCGCAAGGTCGCAACGGCAATTGCGTGCTCTTCGAAGGCGTCGTAGAGCCGCAGACTGGCCGGGCGGGGCAAAGGGGCCAGTAAGCGCACCTGGGTCAGCGGGTAGATCAAGGCCGCGCCGCCGATCGACAAACTGCCGTCCAGATCCTCGGTGGCACTCTGGTACAACGGATCGTCCAGATCGTCAGGAAACCCGGCCAGATCAGGTTCACCGCCCAACATCTGGGTCAGCGCCGCCAAAATATCAGCGGCGCTCTCCAGACTGACCGCATCCTGATCGGCCCGTAGCAGACTGAGCATATCCCACGCCAGCCCTTCGGCATCTTCGAGGGCCAACGGGGCGGCGGCGGCGAGATCAACCAGTGCCGCACCAAGCAAGGCACCGGCACGGGGTAGGCCATCAGGCGGCACAAACGTGACCAGGCGCATCGCTGCCTATGCCTCCAGTAACAGGGCCTCGGGATCTTCGATCAACTCTTTGACCCGTACCAGGAAGCGCACCGCCGTCCCGCCATCAATCAGGCGGTGATCATAACTGAGCGCCAGGTACATCATGGGGCGAATCACGATCTGGCCCGCTACGACCATGGGGCGATCTTCGATCTTGTGCATGCCTAGAATGCCAACCTGGGGCGTATTCAGGATTGGCGTAGACATCAACGAGCCGTAGACGCCACCATTGGTAATCGTGAAGGTGCCGCCGGTCAATTCGGCCAGACTGAGCGTGCCATCACGGGCCTTCTTGGCCAGGTCGCCGATCTCACGTTCGATCTGGGCAAAGTTCTTCTTGTCGGCGTCACGCACCACCGGGACGACCAACCCCTCTTCGACGCCGACCGCAACCCCGATGTCGTAGTAGTGCTTGATCACCACCTCGTCACCCTGAATTTCGGCATTGACCATCGGATAGGTTTTGAGCGCACCGACGACCGCCCGCGTGAAGAAGGACATAAAGCCCAAGCCGACCCCAAACCGCTCTTTGAAGCTATCTTTGCGGCGCTTGCGCAACTCCATCACCGCGCCCATGTCCACTTCGTTAAACGTGGTGAGCATGGCGGCGGTCTGTTGGGCTTCGACCAGGCGGCGGGCAATCGTCTGCCGCCGTCGGGTGAGGCGCTGGCGCTCTTCGGGGCGACCCGACGGAGCCGGACGTGCGACCGGCGCACTTGGCATTGGGGCCGCAGGCCGGGGTTGGGGCGTGGCGACAACCGGGGCCGGAGCGGGTGGCGGCGGGGGTGCTACGGCAACTGGGGCCGCAGCGGCAGGGGCCTCAGGACTGACCGTGCGCAAGACATCCTCTTTGGTGATCCGCCCGCCCGGGCCGCTGCCACTCAGGCCCTTCAGATCAACGCCATGCTCGGCGGCGACCTTCTGGGCGGTAGGGGTTGCGTTGGGCGTGGCCCCATTGGCGGTTGGCTCTTGTGGGGCAGGAGTCGCAGCCGGAGGTGGCGCAGTGGGCGCTGCCGTCGCCACGGCCCCCGCCTCGATCGTCGCCAACACATCACCAATCCCCACCGCCGCGCCCTCAGCCTTGATAATCGCCGTAACGACCCCGGCATGGTCGGCGGCAACTTCAAGATTGACCTTATCTGTCTCTAACTCGACAACTGGTTCACCAGCGGCCACAGCCTCGCCGGGTTGCTTGAGCCAACGGGCCACAATTGCTTCAACGATGGATTCGCCCAAGGCGGGAACTTTGATCTCGTAGGCCATAACGCGGACTCCTCCTAATCCCCAAACTTCAAGACTCCCGCCCCCTGCGTCGCCTCGCGGATAATCCGGGCCTGTTCGCCCGCATGCAGACTGTGCATGCCCTCGGCGGTCGAAGCCGACTCGCCTCGGCCGACATAGCGGAATTTCAGGGCTGGATCAAGCAAGGCTTGAAGGCGCGGGGCCACATAGCTCCAGCCACCCATATTCTGGGGTTCCTCTTGCATCCAGAAGACTTCCTGAAGGTTGGGATAGCGGGCCAGGGCGGCGCGCAGATCCGCTTCCGGGAAGGGATAGAGCATCTCGATTCGCAATAGATCGATACTGCCGCCAGCCTTTTCGAGTTCACCCGAGGCCAGCAGATCAATCGCGACCTTGCCACTACACAGCACGACGCGGGTCACATCGTCGGGCGCGGGCGCATCTGAACCCAGGCCCAGGACAGGCTGGAAGCGGCCTGCCGCCAGATCATCCAAGGAAGAGCCAGCCCGCGGATTGCGCAACAGACTCTTGGGCGTCATAACCACCAGTGGGCGCGGGTGCAGGGCCAACGACGCGGCCTGGTAACGCAACAGGTGGAAGTATTGGGCGGCACTGGTCGGGTTGGCGACCCGGATATTATCGGTGGCGGCCAACTGTAAAAAGCGTTCCAAGCGCGCCGAGGAGTGTTCGGGCCCCTGGCCCTCGTAGCCATGGGG
>JBLWKA010000013.1:6878-70545 GCA_048381555.1 Oscillochloridaceae bacterium umkhey_bin13 | reverse complement strand
AGCCGCCGGGCCGTTGATCCTTGTGTGCGTGCGGGGGTGTGGTTTGGGTTTGCTCCGCCACCCCAAACAATTTTGGCGTGCGGTTGGGCGGCGACGCCGCCACACCGCACGCAAAACCGTGGGCTTGTCCACTGCGACCCGCTGATTCGATGACCGCTACCCTGCCGGTTTTTCGGCATAGGTTGCAAGCACACCCCCAGCTTCGATCGTGCCCCCGATCTGGACTTTTACGTCGGCAATCGTACCAGCGTGGGGCGCGGTGATCTCGTTCTCCATCTTCATGGCCTCGACAATGAAGAGCACCTGGCCTGCTTCGACGGCCTGGCCAGGGATGACGCGGACGGCGGCGATCCGGCCCTGTAATGGGCTGATCACCCCATCTACCTTCATGTCCATCCCGGCCTTCTTGGCACTCCGGCGTGGACTTGCCCCCTTCGCAGCCGGTGCCGCTGAAGCCACCGCCAGACCTGCCCCGAACACCTTGATCCCAAACCGACGGTTGTTCACCTCCACCGTGAAACTGCGCGGCTCACCGGGGGTTTCGACCTCGGCAGGGGTTGGCGGGGGCGGCGCAAAGGCCCGGGTCTGCTCGACCAGTTCGGGATTATGACCAATGAAGTTGACCGTGACTTCGCCTGCCACAAAGACCGGGTGGGCCAGGGCGGCGCGGTGGAAGGGAATGACGGTGGTGATGCCACCAATTTGGTATTCGGCCAGGGCGCGCTGGGCGCGGGCAATCGCCTCGTTCCGGGTTTCGGCGTAGGCCACCAGTTTGGCCAGCATCGAGTCGTAGAACTGCGGAATGCTGTAGTCGGCCCGCACCCCGCTGTCTATCCGCACCCCAAGCCCGCTTGGCTCTTGGTAGGTAGTAATGGTACCGAGGGCCGGGCGGAAATTGTGCAGCGGGTCTTCGGCATTGATCCGACACTCGATCGCATGGCCGCGTGGAGTCAAATCGGCCTGGTTCAGCCAGAGTGGCTCACCCTGCGCGATCCGCAATTGGGCCTTGACCAGATCAACCCCATAAACCAGTTCGGTTACGGTATGCTCGACCTGGATGCGGGTATTCATTTCAAGGAAGTAGAAATGCCCGTCTTGGTACAAAAACTCAAGTGTACCGGCCCCAACATAATTGACCGACTCGGCGAGGCGCACGGCGGCGGCCCCCATTTCGGCCCGCAATGCGGGGGTCAGCGCGGGCGAGGGGCACTCTTCGATCAACTTCTGGTGGCGGCGCTGCACCGAGCAGTCGCGTTCACCCAGGTGAACAACCTTGCCGTGGGTGTCGGCTAGCACCTGGATTTCGATATGGCGCGGGTTGTCGAGATACTTTTCGACATAGAGGGCACCATTCTTGAAGGCGGTTTCGGCTTCGCGGCGGGCCGACGCAAACGCATCGGCAATCTCGTCGGGGTTGCGCACCACCCGCAGCCCACGCCCGCCGCCACCCCCGACGGCCTTGAGCGCAATCGGGTAGCCGAACTCCTCACCCAGCCGACGAATCTCGGCCAGATCATCAAGGGCTTCGAGTGTCCCAGGCACCAGGGGCACCTTGGCGGCAGTTGCTTCGCGGCGGGCCGCCGTCTTGCCGCCCATGCGCTCCATCGCCTCGGGCGGCGGACCAACGAAGACCATACCAGCCTCTGCTACAGCACGGGCGAAATCAGCATTTTCCGCCAGGAAGCCATAGCCAGGATGCACCGCCCCGGCCCCGGCCTCGCGGGCGACCTCGATCAACTTCGGAATGTTCAGGTAACTCTCGGCGGAAGGCGCTGGCCCAAGCAGATAGGCAGCATCGGCGTAAGCAACATGGGGCGCGTCCCGGTCGGCCTCGGAATAGACGGCTACCGTACGCAGGCCAAGCTCGCGGCAGGCACGCATGACCCGCAAAGCGATCTCGCCGCGGTTCGCGATCAGCACAGTGTTAAACATATTGAACCGTTGGGCTATATGCGGCTACCCCGGCGCGCAGCATGGCCACGACGCCAGGCCCAATTCTAGCATAGGCGTCGCTGTTACAATGATGAGGGTTGGTTGCGTGCGCAATGAGGTTGATCGCCGGGGCGGGCGACGGGATCGCGGGGGCGGGCGACGGGATCACCGGGGCGGGCGACGGGATCGCGGGGGCGGGCGACGGGATCACCGGGGCGGGCGACGGGATCCGTCGGCCCAGACACGTAGGGCCGAAGCATGCGCCACCGGCTGACCGGTACGGACACCTCGATCGGCTGGCGCATGCTTCGGCCTTACCTGTCGCCGCCATCGATCCCATGGCGCGATGCGCGACGGGATGGCCGGGGCGGGCGACGGGATGGCCGGGGTGCGCGACGGGATGGCCGGGGCGGGCGACGGGATCACCGGGGCGGGCGACGGGATGGCCGGGGCGGGCGACGGGATGGCCGGGGCGGGCGACGGGATCACCGGGGCGGGCGACGGGATCACCGGGGTGGCTTACGCCCGCACAAACAACCGATCAATCGCTTCGGCGAGCTGACGGAGCGTGGTTACTTCGTGCATCGCATCGCACATCGGCGCGTAGTTGTAGATGTCGCTGCTGAGCGAGCCAGGATCATAGCGGCCCCACATCCATTGCGCTTCGGTCGCAAACCAGACCACGCGACGGGCGCGGCGGCTGATCTGTTCAAAGGCCGCTAACCCCGGATCGTTCTCGTTATTACGGGCATCCCCCAGCACAATCACGGTCGTGCGCTGATCAACACAACTCAGGTAGTCACGGCAGAACTCGTTCAGCGCCGTGCCCAGGTCGGTCGAGTAGCTGCGGGTGGGGCGAATCTGTTCAAAGATCTGTTCGATTGCCGCCTGCGGGCGCGACTCGGCGAAGTAGATTGTCATGTCGTGCAGGTGGTCAATGAAGGCAAACGAGCGCGTGCGGCTCAGTTGATCATGCAGCGCGTAGACCATCAGCAGCATAAAATGCATGACCTGCTGGGTCGAAACGCTGCGGTCACAGAAGATCACCAGTTTGGGCTTGAGGTGGCGTTTACGGTGTTTGACGATCATGGGCACACCGCCAAAGCGCTGATTGGCCCGGATGGTGCTCTTGGCATCAAGGGTGCCGGTTTTGCCCCGGCGTTGGCGCAGGGCCAAGCGGGTGCGCAGGCGGGCAGCGAGGCGATCAACCAGTTTGCGCATATCGTCGGCGTCACGTTCGCCGATCTGTTCAAAGGGCAGATCGAGTAGGTCGCTTTCGCTGCGTTGGCGCGGGCGGTTCTGGCCTTCGCCCCGGGCCAGTTCAGCCATCTGACGGGCGACTTCCTGGCCGATCTGCGCGGCTAGGGCTTGCTGATTTTCGCGTGCGGCCTGCTCAATCGCCTGGAGCGCCTGCTCGTCCATGCCCTCGGCCCGTAAGCGGTCGAGCAGTTCGCGCAGGGCTTTATCAAGTTGATTGAAGTTCAGTTCACGCAGGGCCTGACGGGTCATCCACTCGCGGTAGCGCTGGTTGCTCATGTGCGGCGGCGAAATTCCGTCGAGCAGGCCGCGCATGTCCTGGCCGCTCATCGGCTGGCCGGTCAGCATTGAGCGAAACAATTGGGCCAGTTGCTGGGGACTGAGCTGGGCCAGCATCTCCATCAACTGTTGCATCAACTGTTCGCGCTGCTGTTCGTTTAGTTGCCCGCCGCCGGGTTGCTGTAGCGGCGGCGGACTGTCCTTGCCAAAATAGAGCGGAAACAGTTCCTGGAAGGTGCCAAAATCTTTGGCATCTTTGATCAGGCTGGTCTGCATCGCCAGCGCGAACAGATCACGATCCGTGATCCCGGCCTGTTCGATCGCCCGCATGGCGTCAGCGGTTTCAGCGAGACTGATCCGCACCCCTGACGCCCGCAGGGCCGCAATAAATTCGGTAATGCGTCGATCCATTTAGTTGTTCCACTCCCCGCCGCCGCCGCCGCCCCGGTAGCCCCCACCGCGCGGCGGGCGATCCGGCCGATCCGGGCGATCTGGACGCTCACCCCGTTCGCCACGCTCGGGCCGCTCGGGGCGCTGCAGTTCGCGGCTCGCCCGTTGCAGGTCACTCTCGTACTTGAGCAGTACATTCAGGGTCGTGTCGAGGGTCTGCTTGTCCAACTGGCGACTATTCAACTCGACAAGCGCCCGCGCCCAATCGAGGGTTTCGCTGACACTGGGGTGCTTCTTCAGATCAAGCCCGCGCAACCGCTGTACCATTTCGACGGCCTGGCGTGCCAGTTTGGGGGCCAGGTCGGGCACTTTGAGCTGTACCACCCGTAGTTCCGACTCCAGGTCGGGATAATCAATATGGATGTAGAGGCAGCGCCGTTTGAGCGCTTCGCTCAGTTCGCGGGTATTGTTCGAGGTCAAGAGCACTGTTGGGCGATGTTTGGCGACCAGGGTGCCCAACTCGGGAATACTGACCTGAAAATCACTTAGCACCTCAAGCAAAAAGGCCTCGAACTCGGCGTCAGCCCGATCAATCTCGTCAATCAGCAAGACGACTGGCTGTTCACTGGTGATCGCCTTGAGCAACGGACGCGGCAACAGAAAGCGTTCCGAGAAGAAGACATCCTCTTCGTTGGCCAGGCGATCCGCCGCGTCGCGCAGGGTAGTCGCATCACCCAACAGATCACTCAGCTTTTCGCGTAGCAGTTGGGTGTACAACAGTTGCTTGGCATACTCCCACTCATAGAGCGCCTTGGTCTCGTCGAGACCCTCATAACACTGCAATCGAATCAGAGTTCGCCCGGTGGCGGCGGCCCAACTCTTGGCCAGTTCGGTCTTGCCGACACCCGCAGGCCCCTCGGCCAAGAGCGGTTTGCCGAGTTTATCGGCCAAAAAGAGGGCCGTACTGATCGCGTCAGAAGCGATGTACTGCTGGCCGGCTAAGCGGTCGCGGACATCGCTGATCGCATGCAGAGTGCTCACGTCAGGCCTTTCTGGTAAGGGGGGATGCTATGCCGCTGGCAACGAGCAGCTACGCATTGTCAGCAGTGGGGATTCAGAGAGAACCATGTTCTCCTGTCCCTGGCTGAACCATTCAAGCGGTGCTGCTGTGAATGGTACGTTACGGACAATATGAGGGGCTAGAAGGAATTATAACATGGTGCTTCTTTGCAAGGGGGGGAATTGTGCGTTGATCATGCGGGTGCCTGGCGGCGAATGCGGTGCGGGTGAATGGTAGGGGCGCCCCGGCGTGGTCGCCCTGGGCAGCCACGCGGGTTGCCCCTACGGGCACGCCGCACCCGGCACCCGGCACCCGGCACCCCCGGCACCCGCACCCGACACCCGACACCCGGCACCCGCGCATGTACGAACATACGCCACACCCCACGAACTTTGCGCCCTGGCTTAAATGGCGGTACAATCAGCATACCGACCCGTTCGCCGTTTGCTGTGTTGGACACTCCTGATGTGAACCTCGCCGTGATTACACTCGTGGCGTAGGCGTAGGGAAGCAGTGTGCTGCGTCCAATCTAGCCATAACGGCCCGAGTTAAGGATGAAGCATGCGCGTCGTTGCGATGATTCTGGCCGGTGGCGAAGGCAGCCGCCTGAGCGTGCTTTCCGAAAAGCGCGCCAAACCGTCGGTGCCGTTCGCTGGGAAGTACCGCATCATTGACTTCCCCCTCTCCAACTGTGTCAATTCGGGCATCTTTGATGTAGCCGTGCTGACCCAGTATCGCCCGCACTCGCTAAACGAGCATATCGGGATTGGGAAGCCGTGGGATCTTGACCGGGCCAGGGGTGGCGTGCGTTTGCTCCAGCCGTACCAGGGTCGCAATGACCAGAGTTGGTACAAGGGAACCTCGGACGCGATCTACCAGAACCTGACTTTTATCACCGAACGGCGTGCCGATGTGGTGCTGATCCTTTCGGGCGACCATATTTACAAGATGGACTACACCACCATCCTGGACATCCATCGCCGTAACCGGGCCGAACTTACAGTGGGTGTGATGGAGGTGCCGCTCGAAGAGACGGATCGTTTCGGAATTATGACTGTAGATGCGCAGGATCGGATTGTTGAGTTTACCGAAAAGCCCAAGGCCCGTGATAAGGGCAATCTGGCTTCGATGGGCATTTATGTCTTTCAGGCTGATGCGCTGGTGCGCCGCTTGACCGAAGCGAGCGAAAACCGCCCGCGGATCGACTTTGGCAAGGATGTGATTCCGGCCATGGTTGCTGAAGATCGGGTCTTTGCGTATCGCTTCAATAGCTATTGGGTTGATGTGGGCACGATCCAATCGTACTGGGAAACCAGTATGCAGTTGCTCGATCCTAAGCTTGATTTTGATCTGTATGACCTGGACTGGTTGATCCGCACGCGCAGTGAGGAGCGCCCCGCTGCCAAAATTGGCCCGCAGGCGGTGGTCAGTCAGGCGATCATCTGCAATGGCTGCACCATTCGCGGCACCGTCGAACGTTCGGTGCTTTCGCCTGGAGTCTATGTCTCGCCCGGCGCAATTGTGCGCGATAGTGTCGTCATGAACGATACCTGGATCGGCCCGGGGGCTGTACTCGACCGGGTGATTGTGGATAAGCAAGTCGTGATCGGGGCCGGGGCCCAACTTGGCGTGGGCGATGATCTGACGGTGCCCAATAAGCTTCAGCCCGACAAGATCAATACCGGGGTGACGGTGGTCGGCAAGTCGGCCCATATTCCGCCTGGGATTAGCATTGGCCGCAATGTGGTGATCAATGCCGACCGCGACGAGGCCGATTTCCCGGGTGGCAATGTGGCCTCGGGTGAAACAATTTAGGGAAGAGCCATGCTAAGAACCCTTGCCCTTATTCTGGCCGGTGGCGACTCGCCCGCCCTGAGTGTGTTGACCGCCGAGCGCACCGAGGCTGCCGTGCCGTTTGCCGGGAAGTATCGCATCATTGATTTCCCGCTCTCGAATTGTGTCAATTCCGGCATCCACAATGTGGGGGTTTTGACCCAATACCGTCCACGTACGCTCAATGCCCACCTTGGCGTTGGGCGACCCTGGGATCTTGACCGCGCCCAGGGTGGCTTGCGCATTCTGCATCCCTCGCCCACCCCTGATGGCGGTGGCTGGCAGCGTGGAACCGCCGATGCGGTGCGCTATAACCTCGATCTAATTGAAGATCAGCCGATTGATGTGGTGCTCATGCTGGCTGGTGATCATGTCTATAAAATGGACTACACCCCGCTGCTGCAGTACCACGAAGAGCATAGCGCCGACATGACCATGGCGGTGCATAGTGTCAGCCCGCATGACTCGCGTCGTTATGGGATTGTGGCCGTCGGGGGCGATGGACGGATTGATCGCTTCGAGGAGAAACCGCGTCGGGCGATTTCGAACCTGGCTTCGATGGGCATTTATGTCTTCCGCAAAGCGTTCCTGATCGATCTGCTGCGCAACAGTGGCGATCTTGATTTTGGTCGCCACATGTTGCCGCGGGTGGTTGCCAGTGCCAATGCTTATGCCTACAATTTTCAGGGCTACTGGGCCGATGTGGGCACGATCCAGGCCTACTACGAAGCCAATGTGGCTCTCTTGGCCGAATCACCGGCCCTCGATCTGTACGATCCCGAATGGGTGATCCATACCGCCAGTGCTGACCGGCCCGGCGTCGAAATTGGGGCCGACTCACGCGTCGAAAACAGTCTGCTCAGTGATGGCTGCCGGATCTTTGGGACGGTTTCGCGCTCGGTGCTTTCGCCGGGGGTGTATGTGGCCCCGGGTGCGATTGTGCGCGATTCGGTGATTATGGGCGATGCCTGGATTGGGCCGAATGCGGTGGTGGATCGCTGTATTGTGGATGAGGGAGCCAAAATCGGGGCCGGTGCCGTCGTCGGCGAGGGCGAAAGCTTGACGCCGAATCAGGCAGCGCCCGAACGGCTTAATACCGGCTTGACCTTGATTGGAACCCAGGCTGAACTTCCCGAAGGGGTGGTCGTGGGGCGCAATGTGGCGATTATGCCACGGATCGGGCCCGCTGCCTTCCCCAAGGATCGCCAGGTTCCCTGTGGGGCCACGATCACATGAACCTCCCCGAGGTGTTGGTCGATCCGAGTATTCGGGCGCGCCTGGCGGCAGGCCATCCCTGGGTCTACCGCAATCATGTGAGTCGTGAACCGGCTCGCGTGACCAATGGCAGTTGGGTCCGGGTGCGCTGCGGCGGCTTTAGTGCAATCGGGCTCTGGGATACCAGTAGCCCGATTGCCTTGCGCATCTTTAGTGCCAGTACGGTTCCCGATGCGGAGTGGGTTGCGGAACGGGTCTGGGAAGCCTGGGATGGTCGGGCGAGCCTGCGCGAAGCCGGTCAGACCAATGCCTACCGCTGGCTCTATGGCGAGGGTGATGGCTTGCCCGGCATGGTCGTGGATCGCTATGGCGATTATGCGATCATGCAAACCTATGCCCCAAGCCTCCAGACCCTGGTGCCGCTAGTCGCTACGGCCCTGCGCCGCTGCGATCCCGACCTGCGGGGCTTGGTGCTGCGTGAACGACCCGATCACGAGGTGACCGACCCCGATGAGGAGCGTGATGCCGATCCGGCTGCCCCCGCCCCGCGCCTGCGCTTGCTCTGGGGCGAGTTGCCCCCGCCGGATTTGGTCGTGCAAGAGCACGGGCTGTTTTTTCATGCTGATCTGCACCAGGGCCAGAAGACCGGACTGTTCCTTGATCACCGCGAAAATCGGCGCATGATCGAGGCCCTGGCCGGGGGGCGCAGTGTCCTGAACTGTTTCGCCTACACGGGCGGCTTTTCGCTCTACGCGCTGCGGGGCGGGGCGGCTGAGGTGATCAGCAACGATTTGGGCAAAGGGCTGGCCGAAGCCGCCAGCGCCAATCTGGCCCTCAATCGACTCGATCCGCGCCGCCATCAGTTTGTCACCGACGATAGTTTTAGCCTGCTCGATAGCTATGCCCGTACCGGGCGACGCTTCCAACTGATCATCCTTGACCCGCCCAGTTTTGCGCGCCAGAAACGCAATCTGCACGCTGCCACCCGCGCCTACACCCGACTGAATGCGCTGGCCCTGCGCTGCCTCGAACCGGGCGGCCTGCTTGCCACCGCCAGTTGCACCAGCCAGATCAGTCCCGAACTGTTTCGTAACCTGTTAACCGATGCCGCCACCCAGGCCGGGGTGCGCCTGCTGATCAGCCACGAAGTCGGTCAGCCCGTTGATCATCCTGTGCCGGTGGCCTTCCCCGAAGGACGTTACCTGAAGTTTATTCTGGCGCGCAGTTTGCCAAGAGTATAAGACTATCTTGATTTGATACGGCGGCATTATTGTCATTTCGAGGATCCTATGGCACGCTGTCTAGTAGTATGAATACGAGCTTCGAACGTTTTCGCCAATGGTTGGCAGCAACGGCGCTGCGTGATCCGATCGAACGAGGTCAGGCCAGCGCCTTTCAGATCATCCTGCTGCTGACCGCCACGTTCGGACTGGTCCTCAGTCTGCTGAGCGGCTTTGGGATGCTTGGTGGCGCGGGATTGGCGCTGTTACCCTTTGTGATCATGGCCGCGCTGCTCTGTGCGGGGTCACTGCTTGCCGTAAGCCTCTTGCGACGGGGTTATTTCGAGGCAGCCGTGATCCTATCCGCCGTGGGCCTCACCGTGATGCACAGTGGTGCCGTGATCGTCTCGCAACTCGCCGTGCCTGATCTGCTCTTGGTCTACCTGTTGCCCTTGACCTTGGCAGGACTCCTGTCGAGTCGGCGGGCCTTGCTGATCGTGGTGCTGACAGCGCAGGCTGCGGTTTGGATCGCTGCCCTAAGTGCGCCACCCCAGCCGATCGGCCAGCCCAGCCTGGATACACCTAGTCCCCCGATCTTCATTGCCTTCAACTTTACACTCCTGTTTGGCCTGAGTGGGTCTTTTTTTGTGGCCTTTGGTGATAGTCTGCGCAATGCGCTGCGGCTGGCCTTGCAACGCGAACACGAACTGGAAGTACTGCGCAACAATCTGGAGCAAACCGTTGCTACGCGCACGGCTGATTTGCAAGCAGCCCTGGCCGAAGTCGAGACCCGGGTGGCCGAAGAGGCCCGCCTACGTGCCATGGCCGAAGCGCAACAAGTCGTCTTACGCGAGATGTCCATCCCGGTCTTGCCCGTCAGCAACGGCACGCTCGTTGTCCCGCTGGTTGGTGCGCTCGACAGCAAACGCCTGCGTGATCTACAAACCGAGACCCTGACCACCATTGAGCGCTTACAGGCCCGCCAACTCATTGTTGACATAACAGGTGTGCCAGTGGTTGACAGCCAAGTTGCAGCGGGCTTGATCGCCGTCATGCGTGCAGCGCGGCTCTTGGGGGTCAAGGCGGTACTGGTGGGCATCCGCCCCGAAGTGGCCCAGGCCCTGGTGGGACTTGGGATCGATCTGCACGATCTGCCAACGTATAGCAGTTTGCAGGCCGCCTTGAGGCAAGGGTAGGATCATGCCCAACCCAAACTTCGGCCAACAGGTGCGCCAGCTACGACGTATAGTGCTATAATCGGCCATGTTATGCATGTCCTTCACATTGCCTGGGAATATCCTCCTCATATTGTTGGCGGCCTGGGCCGGCACGTAGCCGAGTTGCTACCCGCCCTGGCTGGTCAGGGTGTGCGCGCTGCTGTTCTAACACCACGGCTGCGTGATGGCCCGTACGCCGAAATGATTGATGGCGTCGCTGTGCGTCGGGTAGATGTTCCCGATTTGGCTTGGGCCGATTATCCGAGTTTTGTAGCCCAAACCAGCCAGGCCCTGATCGCCGCTGCGGTGGAACTTCAGGCAGAGCAGGGCCGCTTCGATCTGATCCACGCCCACGATTGGTTGGCAACCGAGACCGCCAATGCACTCAAGCATCTGTGGCGTATCCCGCTGATTGCAACCATTCACGCGACCGAGCGTGGTCGTGGCCGTGGTGGTCTGCACAGCCACGCTGCGCATCGGATTAACGAACTGGAATGGCGCTTGACCTACGAGGCCTGGCGGGTGATTGTCTGCTCGCATTTTATGGCTCGCCAGATCGAGGAGTATTTCCAGACACCACCTGATAAAGTAGACGTGGTTCCCAATGGGGTCTATATCAGTGGCCCGCCGTTTCGTGGGGCCGAACATTGGCTGAGTTTTCGCCGTCGTTATGTGGCTGATGATGAGCGCATGGTCTTTCATGTCGGGCGGATCGTCTACGAAAAGGGCTTGCACGTCCTACTCGAAGCCTGGCCCGCCGTCGAAGCCCGCATTCGTGCCCGTCTGGTGATCGCGGGAACAGGCGAATATCTTGAACCACTCAAGCGCCGTACCGATGAACTGGGGATCAGTCAGAGTGTGCGTTTTGCTGGTTTTATCGCCAACGAAGACCGCGATCGGCTCTATCACGCTGCTGATCTGGCGATCTTTCCATCACTCTACGAGCCGTTTGGGATTGTGGCGCTCGAAGCGCTCGCGAATGCCTGCCCCCTGATTGTGAGTAATGCCGGTGGCCTGGCCGAGGTCGTGCAGAACGGGATTACGGGTCTGGTTGTGCCTGCCGACAACCCCGGCGAACTCTCGGATGCAATCATTTCGGCCTTGAGTCGCCCCGATATGGCCCGAGCACGCGCCGCCGCTGCCCTGCGCGAAATACGTGAGTACTACACTTGGCCGCGGATTGCGTTGGCGACCCTGGCGATCTACGAACGGGTAATGATCGAGTGGCACAATAGTGAGTGGGGAAAGGAGGCGCCCACGTTCTCGCCACCGTCGTAGAAGGAACCACGCCATGGCTGTTGATGAGCTCCTTGCCCAGGGGATTGCGGCCGCCCAGGCTGGCCGGCAAGCCGAGGCGCGGGCCACCCTGTTGAAGGTTCTTCAGGCCGATGGCCATAACGAGACCGCATGGCTCTGGCTTTCGGGTCTGACCGAAAAACCCGCCGAACGGCGCTATTGCCTTGAGCATGTGCTGGCGATCAATCCGACTAATGCCCACGCACGCCGGGGTCTGGCTTTGCTTTATCAGGCGGCCCAACCTAAGCCTCAGCCCGGAGTCGCCCCCCGAGGCGGTGACCCGTCAAACCATAACGCACCCCAACCAAGCCAAGTCTCCCAACCTCCAACCCCAATGGTCGCCGCGCCGGTGCCGCCCCAACCCGTCGTTGCGCCTCTCCCCTCGCTCGACCCAAGCCCGACGATCATCGTACCCGACCCGGTCGAGGATCCATCCTGGTTGGAAGTGCCCCCCCCCGCCGCTGTGGTTGCGCCGCCGGTGGCCGATCCAAACCCGACGATCGTTGTGCCCGAGACCACCGATCTGCAAGCGTGGCTGGATCAGACTGCGCCTGCCGCCACGGCAGCACCACCAACGACCACCCCGGCGAGCCTGAGCATCCCAGATACGCTTACGGTGCCCCTTGGCGATGGCGACTTGCCCTGGCTTACCGCTGCCGAACAGGCACTTCCAACCCCAACCCATGACGAACCGCTAGCCGACCATACCCGGCCCGACCTCTACCCAGACCATATTGTGCCAGTGATTCCCGCCCACGCCCCCGCCTCCGCCAGTCTGTTTGGTTCGGTTGCACTGGCCCCGGCCCCCCCACCCGCCGATCTGCCGTCGATGCTGGACATGCCTCTGGGTCACATCCTCCACGAGGCGGTGCTCTCATCAGATCGGCCTTCGCCAGCACCCCTCGCGCCGGCTGCGGCCAGTCTGACGGAGATGGACGCCCCCAGCCCGCCTGCGCCCCCGGTTGAGGAGGCCGATCTGTCATGGATGGAGCCGATCACCCTTGCCATGAGCACGCCTGCACCGGCTGCGCCGGTTGCGCCAGTTGCGCCAGTGGTACCGGTCGAAGCCGATCTGTCCTGGATGGAGCTGCTCAGTTCGGTTGGGGCCACTCCTGCGCCCGCCGTTCCCCCAACCCACACGGTAGATATCCCCGAGAGTCTGAGCTTTGTCAGTGGGACGAGTGACATGTCCTGGCTCGAACCGGCCAGCCCACCGCCCGCCCCAAGCCCGGCTGCGCCGCCCCCAGCGCCCGCCGCCGCACCGCAAAGCCTGGTACTGCCTGATCTGGTTGGTGACGGCGACGCACCCTGGCTAACTGCCGCCGAGACGGCCAGTGTCACGGCGGAACCTTGGCTTGATGATGAGCCGGTAGACGAAGCGGCAGTTGCCGCGATTGCGGCGCTGGTATCGGCTCCGGCCCCCGAACCCGACCCAGCCCCGCCGCCGCCGCCACCGCCTGCGCCGGAACCCGCGCCAACCCCTGAACCTGCCACTGGCGAGCCAGCCCAACCCGAACCGAAATTCGAGGAGCCGCGGCCGCCTAGTCCCGCGGATCTGCCCTGGCCGTTGCGGAAACTGGCCCATATCATCGCCGCCGCCGAAGCGGATCAGGCCTCTGATGCACCAGCGGCGCTTAATACACCGCCACCACCGAAACCGACCCTCGCCGTGCCCAAAGAGGCCGTGATTAGCGCTGAGGCCGAAGAGCCCTGTCCATTCTGTGGGACGGCCACGCTGGTGACCAAGACCACTTGCCCGAGTTGTCAGCATCGTCTGATCGTACGGGGAAGCCCACCCGCCAAACGTTCCGTGCCGCTTCTGATCCTGGTTGCGCTCTATGCGATCAGTAGCCTGGCCGCGTTGGGTGGCGGGATCAACCTGATTACAGCAGTCGTGGGCCTGGTGATGGGGGCCGGTGAATTAGGGCTCGAGGTTCCGTTGGCTCCGGTAGTCGGGCTCGTGATCGCCATCCTGGCCGGGGTTGGCACCCTTATCTGGCTCACGCTTGGCCTGTTGCAGCGCAAACGAAGAGCCTTTATCGTCCATTGTGTAATGCTGGGCTTCAACCTGCTAGCCGCCCTGGCCATGATTGTGCTCAGTGTGACTGGTAGTGCGCTGCTGATCGATCTCGCGAGCAGCTTTGGCCCAGCCGGGATCGAGGCCGCCGAAGGGCTGGTTGCGGGCCTGGGCTTGGCGGTGCTATTCAATGTGCTGCTGCTGGCAGGTTTTACGGCCCTGACCTTTATGAGTCGCAACGATTTCTACGGGCCGATGGTGCGGCTCAGTGTGGCAGGTATGGCAGTGGGGGCAAACGCCTATAACGCGGGCCTGCTGTATCGCGATAGTGGCATGTGGTTCATGGCCGCCCTAGCCTGGGAGCAGGCCGCCGTTGCCAATCCTGGTGATCGTCGCACGCGGCGGGCGCTGGGTCTAGCCTATGCCCAACTCAAGCATTACGACCTGGCCCGCGAAGAGTTGCAGGCGGCCCTGGCGCTGGCCCCTGATGATGCCCAACTGCGTGAGGATTTGCAGTTGATTGATCAGATGGCGGCGCGCTAAAAGCATGTGGGAGGGCTAGACCCTCCCACATGCTCTTCAATCCTGCCTTACGGCCTCGTCACCGTAATGCTTGTCCCGTTGCTGTCGCCATCGGGATCACTGTTGAGCGTCGGGTCGTAGGTGGCGCCGCTGGCACTGACGCCGGTGACCGTGAAGGTCGTACTGGCAACAGTGTTGGCGATGCGCCCGCTGCTCACGCTACAGGTGCCGCTGGTGCCGGTGGTGCAACTGAAGCTACTGTTCGACGTGCTGAAGCTCCCGCTTATAGCCACTCGTGAGCGGCATCCCATAGCCGTCCCACTGGAAGGCATTGTTGCGCGGATTGACCGTGTTGCCGTAGCCTTCCTGGTACAGTCCCGAATTGGGATGGGCGTGGCTGCGGCCATGCGCGTGTCCTTTGTGTCCCACGATGGGCGTTCAAGTTGGTGGATCAAGCCAGGACTCTGCTCTTGGAGGTGTGTTCGTCAGGCGTGCCCCGTTGTTACCCTATGAACCTTATGGCTCAGGGGGCGCTGTTTTGTTAGTTTCAAAGGGTGTTGATTTGCGCTTGGATTTTGGGCCGTATTTGACGCGTTTAGATGATTGGTTGTCGCATGTCAACTGTTTGCCTGAACTTTGGTTGCAATCCGTCATACTCTTCGCAGTTGACGCCGTTTAGGTGAATTTGCTATCATTCGTCGCAGTGCAAAGCTCGTCCTGCAATCCATAATGGGTGATCTTGAGGACGTGGTGCTCATCTGGTTACCCTCAACGGTATGCTGGTTCGTAGGTTGGTTTCTATCTAAATTTGCTTGCTCGTACGCATTTTCTTGCGGTGATTCTGTCGGGCTTATCTCTCGCCACCACGTCGTTGCTCTTCCGTTGCACGCCACGAAAGCGAGCCCCTATGCTACGCAAAGAGGAGATCGGTCATCCGTGGGCCGAGTTCGTTACCGAACTCAGTACTACCTATGGTTGGAACCTCTGTCGTATGACGGTGTTGCGTTACTGCGCAGCCTTAGCGGATCTCTTGCCACCTCAGACCACGCCTGATCAGATTCGGATCGTATGCCGCCATTACCATCAGGATCATCACGAGTATGCCGCCCTGCAGAGTAGTGGGCATCCTGATCACACCGCAGCCTGGCAGCGTTGGCTCGCGCTTGCCGTCCCGATTGTGGTTAAGGCGTGTGGCACGTATCCCGGGCAGCCTTTGCTTGATCCCGAGGATCTGGCCCAGATGGCGCTGCTCGAATTGGCCCGCTGTCTCGATAGATTTCGCTTTCAGAGCAGCCTAACAACCTGGGCCTATGCCGTGATCGCCCAAACGGCACTCCGTCTTGTGCGTGATGGACACGCCAAGAAGCGCCCCCAAACCTGTACATCGCTGGATCAATGCCCTGGATGGGAAGAGCACCTGGCCCCCGTCGCGTCACCCGAGGTGACAACCCAGGCGTGGGCTTTGGCTGGCTTGGTGCATTCCCTGTTGCTTGAGCATGGGGATGCGCGACTGGCCCAGATCTTTTTATTGTCTGCTGCAGATCAGAGTACCGAGACGATTGGGCGTCTGGTGCAACTGCATCCGTCACGGGTACGTGCGCTGTTGACCCAGGCCCGATCAATCCTCCAAGCTGATCCAACCTTACGGGCTTGGCGAAATTGACAGGGCGCTACGCCGGTAGTACGATGCGGTAAGCGCTTTTACGCTCATTTCGTTACTCATAAGATGAAGCACCTCAGTTGTGTGCCTATCACCCTGATCCAACCAGCAGGTGGGTTTCAACGTCGGTTGAAGGAGAGTGTTAGGTTGATGATTTGGTTGTGAGTCCATGGACACTTCGGATACATCAACATGTGACGATTTTCAGGCTTGGCTTGCACGGCATGATGCGCCAATGCTTGATCTGCCCCGGATGCTTGCCTTAAGTACCCATATTGCGGGATGCGCACGTTGCCGTGGTCTTTTGCTTACGGCTAGCGCATACGTTTTGGGTGCCCCACTTACGGTTGCGCCGATCAGTTGTGACGCATGCCAGGCTGATCTTGCTGCTTTCATTGATTGTGAACGCGATGCGGGAGCCAAAAGCGCGGTCGCAACGTTCCCGCAGGTCTGGTGGCATTTGTGGACATGTCGGGAGTGTGCTGAAAGTTACCATCTGATCTTGACGTTGCATGCGGCTGCTGCCACCGGTGAATTGCCACCCTTGCCCCGCCATAGTGTGCTCCCACCATCGGTATTCGTCCCTAAACCCATCCCACGGATCCGCGCTTTTCAACTGCGTCGTACTGTGCTTATGCATGCGCTGGCTCCACAACTTGGGGTTGCGATGGGTGGATCTGATGATGATGCCGTGCTGGATGAGCACGAGGATACGAATTACGAGATTCGTACCAGTCTGCGTCGGCTAGATGGGCAGTGGTATGTGGTTGTTGCTTTGGAACCACCCCTTTTAGGTCAGGTTGTGGTTGCGCTTGGCACCGCCAGTTTTCGTGCTAGGCTCGATCTGCACGGCGAAGCAGTGATTGGGCCATTTCCCGATGAACTGCTTACTAGTGCCGAAGGCCCCGATCTGACGATCCAGATCGAGCCGCTGGATTAGGGCGGACATCCAATCCGTCAGCGTCAGTTTTATGTGGCGGCGGATACATGCAAGCCTTTAACCCACCAACGGCATACTCAGTGTGAAGGTGCTGCCCAAGCCAGGCCCGGGGCTGCTGGCGGTGATTTCGCCGCCCATAGCCCAGGCCAGGTGGCGGGCAATCGTTAGGCCGATGCCGCTACCGCCACTGGCCCGCGAGCGCGAGCGATCCACCCGGTAGAAGCGCTCGAAGAGCAAGGGCAGTTCCTCGGCGGCAATGCCAACCCCGGTATCTTCGACGGCGACGATGGCGTGCCCATGGGCCGCAGCGAGGCGCACCGTGACACAGCCGCCTTCGGGGGTGTAGCGCACCGCATTGCCCACCAGATTGAGTAGAATCTGGGCCAGGCGATCCGGGTCGGCGCGCACCATCAAGGGACGCTCGGGCGGGGTGATCCGGAGTTCCAGGCAACTCACGGTACTCTGGGGTTGCAGTTGGGTGACGACCCGGCGGGCGACCGTTGCGAGATCGACGTCGGTGAGGTGCAGATTGACCTGGCCCGCTTCGACGTGCGAAAGGGTTTGTAGGTCGTCAATCAGGCGGCGTAGGCGACGGACTTCGTGCTGCATCTCGCCAAAGGTGGCTGGCTCGGCGGTAAAGACCCCGTCAATCAAGCCTTCGAGGTAGCCTTCGATCCCGGTCAAGGGCGTGCGCAGTTCGTGGGCCACATTGCCGATCAGGGCGATCCGTTGGCCTTCGATCTGGGCGAGTCGCTCGGCCATTTCGTTGAAACTCGTCGCCACGATGGCCAATTCGTCGCTGCTGGGTGGCGCAACCCGTTCGTCGTAGCGGCCATCGGCGATGCGGCGGCTGCTGCGGGCCAGATCATTGAGCGAGCGCAAGATCTGGCGCAGCAATACCAGACTGGTCAAGAGCCCGACCATGGTTGCGGCGAGGCCCGCTACCAACAGGGCCTGGAACACCGCACTGCGGAAACTCGCCATCAGGGCGGCTTTGATCGTTCCGGCTTCGGCAGGGGGGAGATCAGCGAGGTGAAGTTCGAGCGCCGCTGCGAAGATGCGTAGCCCAAACTGGTCGGCGGTCACGGCCAGTACCAGCACGCCGACGCCCACCACAAGCAGTTGCGCCAGCACGAGTTGCCAGCGAAGTTGACGTAACCAGTTCATGCCGGTTCGTCCGTGAAACGGTAGCCGACCCCACGCACTGTGGCGATCAGATTGACCCCGCTGGCGGCTTCGAGTTTACGGCGTACCTGACCCACATACACATCCACGACGCGGTCGGTGCCATAAAAATCACTACCCCAGGCCAGGTCAATCAACTGTTCCCGGCTGAGGGTGCGGTTGGTGTGGCGGGCCAGGGCGAGCAGCACCGCAAATTCGGTGGGGCTCAGTTCGAGGGGTTGATTGCCAACCTGGGCGGTATGAGCCTCGGGATCGATGCTCAGGTGGCGGAAGCGTAGTTCGTTGCTGCGAGGCGTTGGATTGCCCCGCCGCCGCCGCAGAATCGCCTCGACCCGGGCCGCGAGTTCGCGGGGGCTAAAGGGCTTGGTCAGATAATCATCGGCCCCGATGCGCAATCCCGCCACCCGATCACGTTCCTCGGTGCGGGCGGTCAGCATCAAAATAAAGACCTCGGACTGCTCACGTAGTCGGGCCGCGACCTCCATACCATCCATACCTGGCAGGTTCAGATCGAGAATGACCAGATCGGGGTTGGTCAGTTCAAAGCGGGCCAAGGCCTCGGCCCCATCGCCTACACAGACTACGTTAAAACCGGCTTGTTCTAGGTAGGCCTGGGCGATGCGCCGAATACTGGCCTCGTCCTCGACCACCATAATTGTGCCTGCGCTGCTCATGGATGCCTTCGTATACACGAATCCTTGGCTGTAGTGTACCGCATCTTGGAAATGATGTTGCTCATCCGTAGATCTACGGATGAGTTTCGCAGCTACGCTAGGCAATCTTGCAGCCCACAGCCCTATTTCTGCACGAACCTAGCAGTTCGTCTGGTACTACTACGCAGAGACGTGCCGATCCCAACGTGCTACCATTATTGGTATGGGGGGGAGTGTCACTTGTAGCAGGTGAATCGCCACCAAGCTTGACGTAATGAACGAGGAGGTATTCGGATGATCTTGCAGATTCCCATTGGGCATCGGGAGGTCGCCGTTGTGTTTCGCCTCCCCGCGCAGATTTGGGCCGAACGCATCAATCTGGTGGGTGACTTCAATGGCTGGAGCACTAGCGCCACGCCGATGCGGCTCGGGGAGCAATATTGGGAGGCGCGCCTGGATCTGCCCGCAGGCGGTCGTTACTACTACGCCTATCTAATCGATAGACACGAGTGGTGTACCGAGAATATGCCGTGGGAACATGCCGTCGGTGAGGAGACGCGCCTCGTGACGATGATCCCGATTGATATTCCGCAGGCCCAGCGGAGTGTCGCTGGCTCAAACAAGGTCTATGCAGTCTAGGTAGACCGCGTTTTCCTAGAAGGCTGAAAGGCACGGGTGAGTAACCCGTGCCTTTAGCATTGGCGCTGCACCACCTGGCCCAGGCGTTGGGCCGCGTTGCGCAAGGCGTCGGCGGGCAGGAGGCTAAACGATAGCCGGAGCCAAGCCTGGCCGCCCCCCGCCGCAAAGAAGCGCTCGCCAGGGAGGTAACTGACCCCAGCGGCTTCGGCGTGCGGAAGCAGGGCGGTGGTGTTGGTGCCGGGTGGCAGGCGCACCCAGACGAAGTAGCCACCCTGTGGAGTGTGCCAGTGACAACTGGACGGCAAGGCGCTTGCCAGCCCATCGAGCAACGCATCACGCCGGGTTTGCCAAGCGGCACGTACCTGCGCCACATGCTGATCGAGCGCACCCTGTTCGATCAAGCTCGCCAGGAGGTGGGTCGTCAGATGATTGACCCCGCCGCCACTGTCCAAGACGCCGGCCGCAGTGCAGCGTTGGATGAGGGCCGGATCGGCCTGGATCCAGCCTAACCGCAAGCCCGGGGCCAGGATCTTGGCGAAACTGCCCACTCGGATCACCGGCGCACCGGGGCGGAAGCGGCCAATCGCGGGTGGGGGCGGCGCATTGTACCAGAGCTCAGCATAGGCTTCGTCCTCGATCACGGGGATCTGGGCGGCCTGGGCCAAAGCCCCCAGGGCTGCCCGTCGGGTCGCCGAGAGCACCGCCCCGCTCGGGTTGCCAAACGAGCTTACGACATAAATGAACGCGACCCGCCTGCCAGTGGCGTGCAACGCCGTCAATTGGGCCGCAGCAGCCTCGACCTGCATACCTTCGGCGTCGCCCGGCACGGCCACGAACTGCAAACCCCGATCCCGAAAAATGCGCAGAGCCAGATGGTAAGTCGGGGCTTCGACCAAGACCACATCACCGGGTTGGCTCAGGTGCGCACATAGCATGTCGAGCGCGTGCGAGATCCCGCCGCTGATCATCAGGCTGGTTGCCGGTGGTGCCGTGCCTTCCAGACGGAACATCCGCTCTTGCAATGCGGCGATCAAGCGCCCCGGCCCCTGTTCTGCCCCATACGCAAGGGCGAGTTGCCCATAGTCGACGAGCGCCGTTTGCGCGGCGGCCTGGATCGCAGCTACCGGCAACAGGGCCGGGTCGGGATGACCCCACCCGAGTTCACTGATCCCGGGGCGTACGAACAGTTGTTGATTGGGCAGTTGTGATAAAGACATATAGATTTTGGATTTTGGATTGGCGCATCTTACCATAGGTTGTGCTTGTGTTTCTTGCCGTCGTCCAGGCACGGCCCATGGTATGATAACAAAGGCTTCGACTAGTTCAGCTAACGCTCGCTGATTGGCGTTCTGATGCACGATCCAGGTACCTCTGCGCCTTTGTCAGGCTGGGTTGATGGAGATCAAGCGTCAAAACCTCAGCTGATCTATCTTACAAATGAGCCTAGAGTTGAGTCTTATCCCTATGCGTTTTTTTCGTAGCCTTCTGCTTGTCGTGCTTGGTCTGATGCTGGTTGGATGTGCGGGCTTGCCTTGGGGTCGTCAGGCTGAGGTAGACATGCTTCTGGTTGCGACGGTCGCGCCTGCCGCTTCGGTAACGCCTGTTCCACTCGCGACCCCACGCCCACCGCGTCCGACTGCCACCCCAGTGCCAACCACCACTCCGGTGCCAATCCCCAGTCCGACGCTGCCTGTACCTACGATCGAGCCGCTGCCGCCCACGCCCACCCTGGCCCCAGTTGGACTTACGCTGCGCGAGCAGATCTTTAACCAGGTCTGGACGATCGTGCGCGATAACTATGTCTACGAAGACTATCGCGGGGTTGATTGGGAGGCGGCCCGGCTTGAGTTTGCGCCGCTCGTCGCAGAGGCCGAAAATCCTGAGGTCTTTTATGCCCTCATGCGCGAATTGATCGCACGGCTTGAGGATGATCACTCGCGTTTCGAGTCGCCGCAACAGGTTGCCGAGCAACAGGCCGAGTTTAGTGGCAATCTGCGCTATGGCGGGATTGGGGCCTTGATCCGCACCACCGACGAAGGCGGTCTGATTACTGCGCTGGCCCCCGGTGGGCCTGCCGAACGGGCGGGTTTGCAGCCCCGTGATCTGATTGTGGCCGTCAATGACATTCCGTTTGTGGATCGCGAAGCCTTTGGGTTGGCTGGCCCGATTGGGACGGTGCGTGGCGAACCAGGCACGCCGGTAAATCTGACGGTACAACGTGGCGACGAGCCGGTGCTGTTGATCACGGTCATCCGCGAGGCAGTTGTTACCGATGCCTTTAACCGCGTGCGGGCGCAGTTGTTGCCTGAAGCTCAGGTGGGTCTGATCGAGATCCCGAGTTTTTATGTGGCTGAGGTAGACGAACGGGTGCGTGAAGCGGTTGAGCAGTTGCTGGCTGCTGGGGCACAGGGTCTGATTATTGATCTACGCAGCAATGCCGGGGGCTATGTTCACCTGATGCGCAATACCGTGGCCCTGTTTCATGATGGCGGGATGATCGGCAGTACCAGCGGACGCACGAGCAGCGATGAGCAGTGGATTCCTACGGGGCGCACGATTCCGGGCATGGCCGACGTGCCGATTGTGCTGCTGATTGGGCCGGATACGATTAGTGCTGCCGAGATGTTTGCGGCCGGGATGCAGGTTTTGGGGCGGGCACAAGTGGTAGGCGAGCCGAGTGCCGGTAATACCGAAAACCTGTATGGCTATAGCTTCGATGACGGTTCGCGCCTACTGATCGCCGAAGTTGCCTTCCGCCTGCCCGATGGTACCCTGATTGAGGAGCGCGGCGTTATTCCGGATTGGCTGCTCGAAGCCGAGTGGTGGCGCTTCCCGCCTGAGGATGATCCTCAGATCCAACTGGCCCGTGAGGTGCTGCTGGGCCAGTGGGGACAGCGTTAGCGCTTGTTCCCATTGGTGTAAACCTGGGAACACCATGTGTTCCCAGACCCGTGCGCTTTGCCGGTGACCTGCGTAGGGCGATTGCATCTTCAGTCGGCACGAGCACTTCCGTCGGGCTCAAGCCCTCGGCTATGGGATGCCAAGCCCGCCGTCGCGGGCTGAACAGGCCACGCAGGTGGCCTTTGCTTGGTGTAGCCGAGGCGTTTACGCCCACGGCAGGAAGATGCAATCGCCCTGCATGAACCGGGGCCCCCCTTGTGTTCCTCGACCCGTGCGCGTGGCTGGTGACCTCCGTAGGGACGCAGCACACTGCGTCCCTACAGGGCCAGAATTTTGTTGGCGGCTTGTTCGCCACTTTCGAGTGCCCCATGAACCGTGGCAAGGTGCCCACCGGTGGCAACAGCTTCGCCCGCAAAGAAGAGCGTGGTCGCGAGCGGTTCGGCCAGGACGGCCCGCGCCGTGCCCATACCAACCGCACTGTAGCTGTAGGCTCCCCGACTCCAGGGATCGGCGGCCCAATCGGCCAACCGCCCACCCAGACAGGCTGCCCGCACCTCGGGGCCGAAGAGTTGTTCAAGATCGTGTAAGCCGGCCTCGATTGCCGCCGCTTCGCCCAGTTGGGCAATGGCCTGCGCGATCTTCCCGCCCTGGTAGCCCATCAAGGTTGGCGTGGTTGCACTCTCGACCGGCCACCAGGTTGCAATTTGACCATCGGTACTCAGGACGGTAAAGTCGGGCCAGAGTTGGCGGTCAAACCAGAGCGCCAGTTTGGTTACACTGCCCATCGGGATGGCGTGCAGGGCGTTCTGTTTGGCGACCGGCAACGCCGGGGCAAACGCGATCAGTCCGGCTTGCAGTACGCCAAGTGGGGCGGTGATGATCACATGGCGGGCGCTCAGTTGTTCACCGTCGGCCAGGGTCAGGGTTGCGCTGATTTCATTCCAGACAATCTGGGTGACAGGCGCTTCGAGCCGGATGCGCAACCCCTCGGCCAGGTGCGCAATCAGCCGGTCATAGCCATCAAGAATGTGGAAGTTGCCCTCGCCATTGGTGCTGGCCGCGTGTTCAGCCGCGAACGCCGCCGCACTTAAGACATTCAGATCGGCCCCTTCGAGGTTGCCAAACCAGCGTCGGGCCAGCGTGGCAGCCGGATCGTCTTTGGCGGCCAGGCGGTCTAATAGGTCGGCCACACTGAGTTCCGGGCCGTTATAGCCTGCAACGGCCTGGTATAGCGTCAACACCCCCGCTGCCCGGGGATCATCAAGCGTAACAAGTTGGCCGCCCCAGGCGAAGCGCCGGTCGCTGCCCCAGGGTGCGGTCTGTAACCCGGCTGAGCGCACGAACTCCCAGGTGCGGGCCTGCGGGCCGTGAATAAACTCGGCCCCGAGTTCAACCGGCCCATAGGTGCGATCGGTCTTGATCCGCCCTCCGATCCGTGGCCGTGCTTCAAGGATTAAGGGACTGAGCCCGGCATGCTGGAGTCGGCGGGCCGCAGCTAAGCCAGCCGCTCCGGCCCCCACAATAATGACCGTTTCCATACACATGACTTTCTCTTGGCTAAGACGTGGTTCCTAATGCAACACAATTCCAGCCCGACTCAAGATCAGGCGGGCCTGGGGGCCAAGCAGATATTCGGCGAGACTCTGGGCAGCCCCGGGGATCCCTCGTTCACGCAGCCGCACCAGAAACCACTCTTGCTGCAAGGGTGGCCCGGCCAGATCCACGATGCCCAGCCCTTCGTGGCGCGCCGGAAGGCAACTGCGGGGTACAAAACTTAGACCGAGGCCCGTCTGGGCCGCCTGGATCAAGGCGGTGGTGCTATCCGTTTCGAGCACCGGACGCAGATCGCTTAGGGCAATCCCGCGTCGTCGCAAGCCGTCCTCGATCACCCGCCGAAGCGGCGTGCCGGAGCGGGGCAGGGCAATCGATTGTTCGCGCAGCACACCGGGCGGCACCTGTTCTTGCTTCAGCAAGGGATTGCCGCTGGCCGCCACCAGCACAACCGGCTCGGTGCCCAGTGGCAGATGCTCGAAGCCCCGGCGGCGCTGCTGCTCTTCGATCAGGGCCAGGGCCAAACGCCGTTCGTTAAGCCCGTCAATGAGGCCCTCAACCCCAGCTAGCACCAGTTCGACCCTGACCTCGGGGAAACGGGCCTGGTAGCCAACCAACAGGTGGGGTAGCAGCCGTTCGGCACTATTTGCGCTACAACCAAAACTCACTCGTCCGCCAACCTCGCCCTTGAGCGCCCGCATATGCTCGTAGGTGCGTTCGGCCTGCTGCACCAGGTCGCGGGCACGGGCCAGCAACTCTTCACCGGCATGGGTTGGCACCATCCGTTTGCCGACCCGCCGAAACAGTTTAATTTCGCCGAGTTGTTCTTCGAGACCGCGAATCTGTTGGCTGACGGCGGGTTGCGACATATGCAACTTGGCCGCCGCCGCCGAGAAACTCCCGGTCTCGACGACGGTCACGAAGGTGCGCAAATAGAAGGTGTTGAGCACAAGTTACTTCTCGTCATAACGCAGGATCTGGGGTTCAAGCCGCAGCATTTCGCTCAACTGGCCAAGACCACGTCGGTTGAAGGTGACCACATAGTAGCGAGTCAAGGGGAGTCGTTCGCCCGAGCGAAAGCGCAGTTCGATCCGGTGCTGCGCACGACGCAAGACCCGCACATCAAGACTGGACAGATCGCTGAGCGGGCGATCAGTCGTCGAAATGCCATCAAGGCCGTAGCGTTGAACCCGCACCAGGTCGCTGCCCCGATCAAACGAGGCGACCACAAATTGGCCCCCCGCCGCCAGCGCATAGAGCGCCATCGCGGCCAGTCCGGCCAGACCCAGGAAAGGCCCAGTCCCCGCAACAAGGCGGCCATCAAGCATCCGGTTCACCACATCGGCGATGCCATAGGCGGCAATCGCCACAAAGAGCCAGGTCATCACTGGCAGGTAGCGCACCGTCAGGAACCGCTGATCACCAATTACACTGAAGATCGTCATTGCTCACTCCGCAACAGTACCCAACAACTCCCGGTCGCCTTGAGTTGATCTGCGTCACCACGGGCCCACAGATCAAGCTTGAGCCTCAGCTGGCCGTCGGGGGTCGGTACGCTGGCCGTGATCTGCCCACCGCAGCACAAGGTTTCGCCGGGCCGGGTCGGCGCACGGAAGCGCACCCCAAACTCGTGCAGGGCGGTGGGGCCGGCCAAACTCGTAGCCAGGCGCCCAAGCAACCCCATCACCAGCATGCCATGGGCGATCACGCCCTCAAGGCCGGCCGCCTGAGCAAACGTCGGATCGGTGTGAAGCGGATTATGGTCGCTAGAGGCCTCGGCATACCGGGCAAAATCAGCCGGTGTGAGTGGCCCCACGATCAGTTCGGGCAGGGCGGTTCCAACCTGCCAGGTTGCACCCTCGTTCATGCTGCCTCCTCGCCGCGTACCACTACGACCAACCGATCCACCAGTACCTGCTCGCCCCGCTGATTGTGCCAACGGGTTTCAAGGGTCAGCAGTTCGAACGGCCCGCTCTGGCCCTGTTTGCGTTCGAGGCCCACAATTGTGGGTTGGCTGGTGAGGGTATCACCAGCCACAATTGGGGCCATGTACTGGTAGACCTGTTCGCCATGGAGCAGACGGGGCAACGGTGCGCCGAGGGTCGCTAGTTCAGCCAGCAAGGGCGGATTAGCCCAGAGTCCATAACGTGTGGGCAGGGTGGGGGGTGCAACCAGATCCGGCCAGCCAGCGGCCTGGGCCGCCGCAGGATCATGATGTAATGGATCGGTGCTACCCAGGGTCGTAGCCATGGCCTGAATATGCGCCCGTTCAACCGTAACCTGGTACGGACCAAATCGGCGTCCCAGATTGGCTTGATCGATCATAGAATGCCTACCCTTCGGTCGCTGCTTTGCCCCGCAACTCGACCCGGCGGATCTTGCCACTCACGGTTTTCGGCAGATCGCGCATAAACTCGATCTCGCGGGGATACTTATAAGGTGCGGTTAATGACTTCACGAACTCCTGCAACTCGTGGGCGAGCGCCTCAGAGGGTTGATAGCTCGAACTGAGCACGACATAAGCTTTGACGATGCTGCCACGTTCGGCATCGGGTTTGGCGACCACCGCCGCCTCGGCCACCGCAGGATGCTCAATCAAGGCACTCTCGACCTCGAAGGGGCCAATCCGGTAACCGGCACTAATGATCACATCATCGGCGCGTCCGACAAACCAGAAATAGCCATCCTCGTCTACATAGGCCCGGTCGCCGGTAACATACCAATCGCCACGGTGGCAGGCGGCGGTGGCGGCAGGGCTGCGCCAGTACTCCTGAAACAGACCAACCGGTCGTTTCGGTTGCACCTTAACGGCCAGATCGCCTTCGCGGCGGGGCGGCAAGGGCTGGTTATCATCGTCAATCACGGCCAATTCGATCCCGGGCAAGGGGCGACCCATCGAACCGGGGCGCACTTCGGCCCCAGGCGGATTGCCACAGAGCAGCACCGACTCGGTCTGGCCGTAGCCATCACGAATCGTAATCCCGGTTGCCTGCTGCCAGACCTCGATCACCTCGGGGTTGAGCGGCTCGCCCGCCCCAACACATGACCGCAGATGCGGGAACTGGAACGCCTTCAGATCTTCCTGTACCAACAGGCGATAGATCGTTGGTGCAGCACAGAACGAGCTAATCGGATGCTGGGCCAACAGATCGAGCGTTTCGCGGGGGTTATACTTACCCCGCCCATCATGGACAAACAGGGCTGCGCCCATATTCCACGGCCCAAATAGACTACTCCAGGCCGCCTTGGCCCAACCGGTATCCGAAAGATTCCAGTGCAGATCAGCGGGGCCAAGGGCCAGCCAGTAAGCCCCGGTAATGCGATGACCGATCGGGTAGGACTGATTGTGCAGCACCATCTTGGGATTGCCCACCGTGCCCGACGTGAAATAGACCAGACACGGGTCGGTACTGGACGAGAACTGGCGTGGACGTTCGGGCGCACTCGTGGCTTGCAGGCTCGCGAAATTGTGCCAACCCGGCTGGTCACTACCAACAATAACCTGGATGCGCAACGAGGGGCACTGGGCCTGGATCTGGGCCAGTTTGGCCGCACCGTCCGCATCGGTAATCACCGCACTCACCTCGGCGGTATTGATGCGGTAAGCAATATCCTTAGGCGTCAGCAGGGTCGTCCCAGGCATCGCCACTGCACCAAGCTTGATCAAGCCGAGCATCGTTTCCCACCAGGCGACCAGGCGGGGCAGCATCACAAAGACCCGTTCGCCGCGCTGGAGCCCCAGCGCTTCCAGGCCATTGGCAAGGCGATTGGTGCGTTCGCGCAGTTCGGCAAAGGTCAGATCATGCACCTGATGATCGGAACTCACCCAGCGCATCGCCAACTTCTGGGGATCGGCGGCCCATTGATCAACCACATCGTAGGCCCAATTAAAATCCGTAGGCACCGACAGATCGATGGTGAGCGTCATTGCTTCCTCACTTGTACGTGGGCACGAGAACCACAAACACCTCAACTTCAGCTAACAGCGCACGTCAATGCTGCTGATCAAGCGCGACACACAATGGGGGTATGCCCCATGGTACCGCAGGGTGGGCAAGTGTGCAACCAGAGGCATATGCCGCAAAATGGGTGGGACGGCAGACGCAATAGTACCACCAAACTTGTTATTCTAGCTACAAGTTGCTGGTGCTTTCCGTTCTGAAGCTCGACGTCATTCTATCTTGGAGCACGGCCATGCAGATCTGCAACAATTGCCAAGCACATCAACTTGATGGCACCATCTTCTGTCCCGAATGTGGGGCCAGCATGTTGCCAGAGCAATGTGATGGGCGTGTGCGCCAAGCCCATAGTACCTGCTCAGCTAAGCCCAAACCGGTAACGCAGGCAAAACCGTCGCTGCGCCTCTCCACCGATGGCTTGACCTTACGTTTGATTCTGCCCGAGTGCAACGAGGCGATTGAGATCAGCGATGGCGAGTATCTGGTGGGACGGCCAACCAATTCGGCTGACCATACGCCGCTGGTTGATCTGACCCCGTGCCATGCGCTAGAACTCGGCGTTTCACGGCGGCACGCGCTGATCAAACGCCAGGGTGAGCGCTTCGTGGTACAGGATCTGATGAGCGCCAATGGCACGTTTGTCAATGGGCTTCGGTTGCCGCCCAATCAGGCGATCCCGATTGCCCCGGGCGACGAACTGCGCTTTAGCCTCGTCGTGGTCCAGTGCCAGTAACCCACAGTTGACGTTGGGCTTGCCAGCAGTCTAAAGCTTCAGGCGCGTTAGCGAAGCGAAACCTCATTGGGTCGCTTCGCTATTTTTGGGACTTGTATTTTGACCCGGTTTCGTGTATTATGATACACGAAACCGGGTTTTGGGTGTATCTTACCATTGATACCGCTGGCGAATGGTGGCGGATACGGTGCGGATCGGTAGGGGCGACCCACGTGGTCACCCGGGGCAGCCACGCGGGCTGCCCCTACGCGGAATCGGGCCACCACGGGGACGAATCGTGGCCGCCATGCGGTGAATCGAATTCGCCAGTGGTAGCACCATTCCCACGCGGCTCGCCCCTGCGTCCGTACCATTCGCCAAATTCCCCTGACGGTTAACGCAGAAGGATCATGGGATGTACGGGCTTGGCTTGCACACGAACCAACCTACGCGTGATCAGCAACCGATCCGGCTTGGCTTTGCGGTGCGGGCGCTGGGACGTCCCGGCCTTGCTGGGGTTGGGCGGGGTCGGTCGGCACCCCACCTGAGTGTGAGCCTGGCGCGTTTGGGTGATATGCTCGGCTATCTGCGCCAACAGGGGCTGGGCTTTTACCGGGCTGCCTTACCCCTGCCCGAGCATAACCCGGCAGAGGCAGTGCATGCCTGTGCAGCGCAACTGGCTTGGCTGGCCCGCCAGGTGGCGGCTGCCCAGATTCGGGTGACGATGCACCTGCCAATCGGGCTAAGTCTTGCCAGTGCCGATCCAGCCGAGGCCGAAGCCGCCGCTGCGCAGATCGAAGCGACGGCCAACCTGTTAGCGGCGCTGGATGCAGCCCGTCCGCCCGGCCCGATCGAAGGGGTGATGGTAGCGCATCTGGGAGCCGCAGCGCATGATCACGCCGCCTGGCAGCGGTTTGGCGAACGCTATCACGGCCTGAGCCACCAGGCCCGCCTACGCCTGGCGCTCGAACACGAGGGGCACGGGCCGAGTCTGGGCCAGTTGCTGGTACTGCACCAGGCCTGTGGCGTGCCAGTTGTCTTCGATGCCCTGCACTGGGAACAGCACAACCCCGAACAGATTCCGCTTGGTTTGGCGCTGGGGCTGGCCTTGGCAACCTGGCCCGCCACAACGCGTCCCAAAGTTCATCTGAGTAGCCAGCGTAGCGAGGCCCATCTGTTGCCGGGACGGGCCGGCGAGGGACCCCGGATCATCGCGCCCCGTGCTGGTCAACACGCCGATTTTGTAGCGCTCGGCGACCTCGAACGCCTGCTCCTGGCCGCGAAGGGGTTGCCAGCCTTTGACCTGATGCTCGAAGCCAAAGCCGGGGAACTGGCCCTGCTGCGGCTGCGCACCGAACTAGCCCAGCGCTGCCCAATCCTGGCGGAGCGCACCGCGTAAACCCGTTTGGCTTGGTATAATGCGCTGTCGGGATGGCAAATAGCCATCCCAGGGCAGATGATCACTATTTTGGAAGGAAGCTATGAGTCAGCAACGTAGTAAAGGGAAGCCAACCCCACCCCCGCCGAGCAGTCCTTGGCCGGGGATGCTCTCGGCCATCGTTGTTTTGTTGGTCCTTGGTTTGATCGGACTGCTGCTGATCAACCGGGCCAGTCCGCCTGCCACCGCTGTTGCGCCGACGCCTGATGCTGTGCCCACAGTGGCTGCGCCGACCGCCGTGGCTGCACCAACCAGTGCGGCCCTCGATCCGGCGACCCTGCCGACGGCCACGAGCTACAACTTTGCTGGCCCGCCCCCCATGACGATTGATCCGGATCGTGGGTATGTGGCAACGATTCTGACCCCCCGGGGCGAAATTGTGGCCGAGTTGCTGCCCGGAATTGCCCCACAAACCGTCAACAATTTTGTCTTTCTGGCCCGCGAAAACTTCTACAATGGCCTGACCTGGCACCGGGTCTTGCCGGACTTTATGGCCCAGGGCGGCGATCCTGATGGTACCGGTGCCGGTGGCCCTGGCTATAGCATTCCGGCCGAGTTCACCGATCAGATTGTGTTTGATCAGCCGGGCCTGTTAGCGATGGCCCGTAGCTCTGATCCCAACAGTGCCGGCTCGCAGTTCTTCATTACCACGGGACCAGCCCCTTGGCTGAATGGCCAGTATACGATCTTCGGACGGGTGATCACCGGCCAGGAGATTGTGAATGGTATTCCGTTGCGCGATCCCTCGAACCCGGCTGATCTGACCAGACCAGGCGAGCAGATCCTGGGGATTACGATCAGCGAACTATAGGCTACACGTAGTTACACTAACGTAATGCGGGTGGGTATGATAGCAGCAGTGCGGCCCGGTCTAGCAAGGTAAGACGATCATGACTTCCCAGCCTTCCAGCCAGCCTCTCGTTAGCGTGCTCATGCCCACCTATGGTCATGCCGCCTTTATTCAGCGGGCGATCACCAGCCTCTTTGCGCAGACCTTGTCTAACTGGGAGTTGGTGATTGTTGATGATGGCTCGCCCGATGCGACCCATACCGCGCTGGGAGGCTGGTTGTATGATCCGCGAGTGCGCTATACCCGTTTACCCCAAAATGTAGGCCTGGGGGCGGTGCTCAACGCAGCGGCGCAACTGGCGACCGGGCGTTATATTGCCTACCTGCCTTCTGATGATCTGTACTTCCCCGAGCATCTGGCTCGATGACGAATGGGCGAATAAGCTCTCGGCCGAAGACGGTGCGATCCATACGGTCGTGCCGGGACGCCCGATTGGCATGGTGCCATTTAACGCTATCGCCCGCGCTGGCATTCATGTGCATATCTATGGCGAACAGTTTCATCAATTGCCGCCGGCCCAGGTGCGCGAGGGGTTGGCGAGTGGGCATCTGCACCTGCACCCCACTGTGGAACCAAGCGAGTGGGTGCGTGAATTGTCGCGTTACGATGCGGCCTGGCTGCATCTGCATACCAGCCGCAATGGTGGCGATTTGCGTCAGGCCCATTGGGAAGACCTGAATTTTCCGGTGCGCCTGGGCACCTACGCCGCCGCAGGCTTGCCCTGGATTATACGCCGAAATACCGATGCAACCGTCGCCTGCGAACGGCTGGCCCACGAGCTTAATGTCGGGATCGGTTTCACGAATTTCGAGGAACTCGGTGCCCAGTTGCGCAACCAGAACGAATTGGCTCGCCTGAGTGCCAATATGCGCACTGTACGGGCCACGTTTAGCTTTGATCACCACGCCGACGAACTGATTGCCCTCTTCCGGCAGGTTGTGGGCTAACAAGGGCTTGACAAGGCTCCATGTGGGGTTTACACTGACCGCAGTCAGTGACTATAGTCACTAACCATTGCAGAACCTCGGCGAGCGACGGGTCCGCGTGGCCGCCCGCTGCTGGGGTTTTTTTCCGCTGTTCGCCGCGATGCGCTGGCTTTTTTGCGCCAGACTTTCCATGACCATGGCGATGTGGCGGTCTATTGGCTTGGGCCTATCCGTTCCTACCTGATTAGCGACCCCGATGGAATCAAGCATGTGCTGCAGGAACATGCAAAAACCTATACCAAGGATCATGTGAGCTATAGTATGAGGTGTTCGCTCCCCGCTGCGGGTACTGGTGCCGCCATTGTGTGGGCCTCCCTCAGTGATCTGTACAGAGTAACCAGGCTGCCATAAGACCCAGACTCAGGGCGATCAGACTCGCTGCGGCTACGCCACTCCAGCCTAACCATTGCCAGGCCAGCCCCGGTACGGCTGCCCCCAGTGTACCACCGATATAGTAACTCATCAGGTAGAGGGCGCTGGCCCCGCCTTTGGCGCTGCGCGCCGTCGCGTTGACATAGGCCGGGGCAATTGCCTGGGCGATAAACATGCCGGTACAGATCACCAGCAGACTCGGGATGATCACCAGCAGGTTGGCGAACAGGGTACCGGCGACCCCTAGTGTGGCAATGCCCATGCCTAGCGCCATCAGGGTGCGGCGGGGAATACGTGCCGAGGCGCGACCCGCCATGGGCGAGACGACGATCCCGGCGAGGTAGGTCAGGTAGAGCATCGCCACCGCCGCCGGACTGAGTCCGAAGGGCGCTCCACTCAGGTAGTAGGGCAGGTAGGTGAAGATCGCGATGAAGCTGAAGAAGAGACAGCCCCCGATCAAGAAGGCCCCGGCCAGGCTACGATCGCGCAGATGGGCGAACATGCCGCGATAGGCTAACAACCAGCCCGGTGCACTGCGTTGCGGGTCACGCGGCAAGCTCACCGCCATGGCGAGGGCACAACCCAGGGTGATGAGCGCGAAGGCCACAAAGGCTGAGCGCCAGCCGAACAGGGCCGTAAGCACACCGCTGACGACCCGCCCGCTTAAGCCACCCGCCACCGTCGCTGCGATCCAGCCGCCGACCAGTGGCCCCAGCCGTTCAGGTGGAAAACGATCACCGAGGTAGGCGACCGCGACCGCGGTCAGGCCGGGAATAAAGATGCCTTGCATCGCCCGAAACAAGAGCAACAGATTGAAACTCGGGGCTAGCGCACAGAGCAAGGTTGGAATTGCGAGCAGGCCACAACTCCAGACCATGACCGGTTTGCGACCCAAAGTATCACTGAGCGGGCCACAGCTGCTTGACGCGAGCGCAATCATCAACACCACGGCCGAAACCGTGAGGCCGGCAGTGGCTGGGGCGACCCCAAATTCCTGCGAGAGAACCGGCAGAATCGGTTGGGTGATGTACATCACGCCATAGACCGCCACCGTGGCCGCATAGAGCGCGATGACCGAGGAACTGGTCGTAACCCGAGCGATCATGCCCTGGCCTCAAGCAGATAGGCCGGTGCCCACCAATAGTCGTAGAGCGGGTGGCGCTCGATCTGGCGAAACCCGGCCTGGCGCAGATCGGCTTCCCATGCGCTGATCGGCTGTTCGTAGTTGGCACGGGCCACACCAGGGTCGAAATAGCCAAAGAAGACGGGCATCAAAAAGCCCTGGGCTACCAGTTCGCCGTTTGGGATCTGGGCGTATTCGGCTAACCCGTGCTCGTAACGCTCGGCGAAATAGGCCGCGCGGGCCGGGTTGACGCCTGCACCCAACTCGGGCACATCAAACTCGGCGATGAGCAGGCGCGGCGCATGCTGGGCGAGCCAGTTAAGGCAGGTGCGGCGCTCGGCAGGGGGCAGGCTTTGCAGGCTAAAGGTCGCCTGGACCAGATCCCAGCGGGCCTGGGTGCGCTGGATAAAGGTTTGCAGATCGAGGGTAAAGGCGCGGAAGGCAATCCCTTGCTGCTGGAGTTCCGTCGTGGTGCGTCCAAGCATGGCGGCTGATGGTTCGACCAGATCCACCCGACTAATCGCCGACGTGAGTGCAGGCAGCAGCGCCATGCCATCGCCGACCCCAATATCGAGCAGGGTCAGCGGAGCGGGTTGGTAGGCGGCACGCAGGGCCGCGCTGACCGCCGCATAGAGCGGCAGATTGCCCCCGCCGCGAATAAAAGCCCCGAAGGCCTCGCCACTGACATAGACCGCCGCCTTGCCCTCATTCGCTGCGCGGGCCAAATAGGTGGCGGCGGCCTGAGCGAGCAGGCTGGAGGGATCGGCCTGGGCCGCCAGCACGGCCTGCTCGGCCGCCACCACGAGATCATCAGTTGCATACGCAGTCAGGGCGGTATACAACGCGGACCAGGCGTGGGGGTGCATAACAAGCCTCGTTAGCAAAAGGGGGTTCGTTTCGACGAATGGAACGCATCATTACCATCGTTGGCCTTACCCTCGTCGGGGCATGATGACAGTGTAGTCGAAATCGAGCACCACGGCGAGATCGTAGACTCCGTTGGCATCCTGAGCCGGGAAGTCGGCGCAGGTTCGGTCTTTGGTGGCGATGGTGCGTAGGCGTAAGGCTCCTACGTCGCTGCGCCCGGGCAGTTCAATCTGTTCTAGCACTTCGCTCCAGGCGTAGATCGTATCGCCCGCAAAGCTTGGGTTGGTGTGCCGCCCGCCGTTGATCGCCACGATGGCCTGGGCATTGGCTAAGCCGTTAAACGAGAGTGAACGGGCCAGACTGATGATATGGCCGCCATAGACGATGCGCCGCCCAAAACGGCCCTCGCGTTCGATGTGCTGGTTAAAATGCACCTTGGCCGTATTTTGGTACAACCGGGTCGCCAGCATGTGTTCGCTCTCTTCGATCGTCATCCCATCAACATGATCAATGCGCTCGCCGACCGTATAATCCTCCCAGCAATACGGGCTGCCAGCCAGGGCATGATCGTAGTGCGCCGGATCAACCTGGAACGGGACGTGCAGATCCGTCACCGCAACGGCACTCGGAAGCGTCGGCACAACCGGTTCGGGGGCCGGGGCTGCCGGGTCGCGTTTGCGCACCATCACCCAACGCACATATTCGAGCACCGTCTGGTGATGTTGGTTCATACCAACGGTATGCACATAGACGACGCCGCTCTTGCCGTCTTTGTTTTGGCGCAACCCGATCACGGTTGAACGGCTGCTCAGTGTATCACCAGGATAGACCGGCTGAGCGAAGCGGCCATTGGCGTAGCCCAGGTTGGCAATTGCGTTGAGCGAGATGTCGGGCACGGTTTTGCCAAAGACCAGATGGAAGGCCAGCATACTCTCGAGTGGGGCCTGCGGCAGGCCCATGCTGACCGCAAAGGGATCGGCGGAACTGAGCGCGAACCGGTTGCCGTAGAGCGCGGTGTACATTGCGACTTCGCCGGGGCCAACGGTGCGCGGTGTCGCATGAACGAGCGTCTGGCCGAGAGAAAAGTCCTCGAAGTAGTTGCCTGGTTGGGTTTTCGTGCTCATGGTGGCGATCCTTTACAACCCATATGCCGCTGCCAGATCGGGGTCTTTGCGGGCCACCATGCGGGCCAGATCCACGATCACCTTGGCCTGCTTCCATGTGGCGTCGTCCTGCATTTTGCCATCGAGCATGGCAACGCCGCTGCCGTCGGGCATGGCGTCGAGGATGCGTTTGGCGAACAGGACTTCGTTGACATCGGGGCTGAAGACGCGGCGCGCAATCGCAATCTGGTTGGGGGCGAGCGACCAGGCCCCGCTACAGCCCATCAGGAAGGCGTTGCGGAACTGGGCCTCGCAGGCGGCTTCGTCCTTCAGGTCGCCGAACGGCCCATAGAAGGCGCGCAGGCCATGGGCCACACAGGCATCCACCATTTTGGCGACGGTGTAGTGCCAAAGATCCTGTTGGAAGAAGGCCCGTGGCGCGTCTGAGTCGGTAGAATCGGCGAGCACACCGTAGAAGGGATGGCCGCCCCCGACCCGGGTGGTCTTCATGCCGCGTGAGGCGGCGAGATCGGCTGGGCCGAGACTCATGCCGTGCATGCGTGGGCTGGCCCCGGCAATGCTTTCGACATTCATCACACCCTGGGCCGTTTCGAGCAACGCATGCACCAGAATGGGCTTCTGGATCTGGTAACGGGCTTCGAGCAGGGCCAGGTATTGATCAACAAAATGGATGTCCCACGGCCCTTCGACCTTGGGGATCATAATCACATCCAGTTTGTTGCCCACTGCGCCAACCAGGGCGTCCATATCATCAAGCAACCAAGGACTGTTGAGCGCATTAACCCGAATCCAGAGTGCAGTATCACCGAAGTCAAGCGCCGTTGCGGCTTCGATAAAGCCCGCCCGCGCCGCTTCCTTCGCCTCAATCGGGATGGCGTCTTCCAAATTACCACAGAGCACATCAACCTGGCGGGCGGTTTCGGGCAAACGGGCGCGGATCTTCTCGATATGCGGCGGGAAGAAGTGGATCATCCGCTCGGGGCGAATGGGCAATTCACGCCATGGCTGGGGCGCACCCGTAGCCAGGGGCTTATAAAAATGGGTCGGTGCTTTCATTGGATGCTCCTAACGATAGCCGATAGCCGATAGCCGATAGTACTACAGTTGTGTGTTAGCAGGCGATCCGTTTCCGTCGGCGTAAACGCCTCGGCTATCGCTTGCGAAGGCCACCTTCGTGGCCTGTTTAGCCTACGAAGGTGGGCTTTGCCAACTTGTAGCCGAGGGCTTTCAGCCCGACGGGAGCGAAGTTCCAACTGTAGTAATAGCCGATAGCCGATAGCCGATAGCCCGAGAGGATACGAGGTGGTTGCCAAGTTACGTTGAACGGATTGCTGCGCTCCCCATGTCATGCCGAGCGGAGCGCAGCGCCTCCTTGTCATGCCGAGCGGAGCGCAGCACCTCCTTGTCATGCCGAGCGGAGCGCAGCGCCTCCTTGTCATGCCGAGCGGAGCGCAGCACCTCCTTGTCATGCCGAGCGGAGCCGCAGGCGGAGCGAGGAATCTTCGCTGCTGCGCACTGAAGACCCCTCGCTGCGCTCCTAAGAAACAAACCGTGTTGTTGACGTACAACGCTCCCCATGTCATTCCGAACGGAGCCGCAGGCGCAGTGAGGAATCTGCACTGATCCGCGCTGAAGACCCCTCACTTTGTTCGGGGTGACATGGCAGGCAGCGCACCCGCACGGTTGCTCTCCACACCACTGGCCGACGGGCCATAGGATCCTCGGGGTGACAATGGGGCGCAGTGCAATCACCCTGGTTTCGCTCCGCACCACTGGCCGACGGGCCATCGAAAACTCGCGGTGACAGGTATGCGGTTTCGCCATAAGTTAGGTCCCTCCCGCCACAATTCCCTGGTCGTAGAGGCGGGCGATTTCGCCGCTGCTTAACCCAAGTTCGCTTAGGATCTCCTCGGTGTGTTGGCCGAGCCGCGGCGCGGGCGCAGCGGGTAGCCGGGCGACCTGGCTAAAATCGAGCGGTGAGCCGGGGGCGAAGTAGCTGCCCACGCCTGGTTGATCAACCAGGCCTAGCATGGGGTTGTCGAGCGAACAATCGGGGTCGCTCGTCAGGGCTTCGCGGACAGTTCGATACGGTCCCCAGGTCACGCGGTGGTGCGTGAACAGGTCGCTCACTTCGGCCAGGGTGCGGGCGGCAAACCAGGGTTCGAGCAGGGCTGCGATGGCTTGGCGAGCCTTGAAGCGATCCCCTTCGGTGTTCAGATCGAGTCCTAGCCGCACCCCAAGCGCATCGAGCTCGGCCTCCAGGCCGGTCGCCTTGCGCAGACAGGTCCATTGCAGTGCGGTCAGGCCGACTACCATCATCCGTTTGCCGTCCAGGGTTGTAAAATCGCGCCCGAAGGCCCCGTACAAATAGTTGCCATAACGTGGACGGTCGCTATCATTGACCATCACTTCGGCCAGCAGCCCAAAATTGGCGAGCATGGCCAGGCCCACATCCTTGAGCGACAGCGTGACTAGTTGGCCGGTACCAGTGAGACGGCGGTGGCGTTCGGCGGCCAGAAGCCCGACCGCAATCAGGTGCCCGGCAATGAAATCCCAGGCCGGAAAGACATGGTTGACCGGCTCGGCGTGTTCGGGCGGCCCGGTCAACCAGGGCATGCCCAATTGTGGATTGACGGTATAGTCCACTTCGGAGCCGCCGTCGCGCCGTCCAAGCAAGTTGACCATAATTAGGTCGGCACGCTGGGCGGCTAACCGTTCGTAGCTGAGCCAGCCCCGGGGGGGGAAGTTGGTACTGAAGAGGCCGTTGCCTTCGCCGGGCGCACAGATCAGGCGGGTCAGCAACTCTTGACCGGCGGGCTGGCGCAGATCAACCGCAAGTGAACGTTTCCCCCGGTTGAGGTTGGCCCAGAACAGGCTGTGCCCCTCACGGGTGACCGGCCAGCGTTGGTAATCGAGCCCGCCGCCGATCTGGTCAAAACGGATCACATCGGCCCCCAATTGGGCCAGAGTCATGCCCCCAAGCGGGGCGGCCACAAACGCCGAACCTTCGACAATGCGCAGACCGGAAAGGATACCGTTGATCATTAAATTACCCGTTTGGCGTGTAACTCGGCAATCGCCTGCTCATCAAGACCCAGAATGTCGCGCAAGACCTCGTTGGTATGCTCGCCAAGGCGTGGCCCAAGACTACGGATGCGGCCCGGCGTTTCGGAGAGTTTGGGGACGGTAGCGGGCACAATCACCGTTTCGCCGATAGTAGGTTCATCAATTGCCAAAAGATTGCGGCGGGCGTGAATCTGGCGATCACCGAAAATATCGGCAATATTGTTGAGCGGGGCGGCGGGGGTGCCGGTGGCATAACAGCGTTGCAGCACCTCTTCGCGGGTGAGCGAGCCGCACCAGTCGCGCACAATCTCGTTGACATCGTGGCGATGTTCGAGCCGGGTCTTCTGTTCGCCATAGATGCTTGAGGAGGCCAGTTCGGGCCGTTCCATGGCAGCCGCCAGGCGCGCAAACAGCTTATCGGTGGCACACGAAATGGCGACCCAGCCCCCTTCGCGGGTTGGGAAATGGCCGTGGGGACAGGCGAAGTCGTTGTGCGAGGGGCCGTGGCGTTCACGCACGATGCCGTACATGCCATAGGCGGGGGCGAGTTCATCGGTACAGCGGAAGACCGATTCGTAGAGCGCGGCATCCACATACTGGCCTTCGCCGGTGCGGTCGCGGTGGCGCAGGGCCATCAGCACGCCGATGCAGCCATACAGCCCGGTCATATAATCGCCGAGCGTGGTCGAGCCAGGCGTGACCGGGGTGCCCCGGGGCATCCCAGCCAGATAGGCGATCCCGCCGACTGCGTGCGCCACCCGCGCAAAGCCCGGTCGCTCACGGTAGGGGCCAGTCTGACCATAGCCAGTTACCCGCAGCATAATCAGGCGCGGATTGACTTCGTGCAAGACCTCCCAACCCAGGCCCCACTTTTCGAGCGTGCCGGTGCGAAAATTCTCACAGAGCACATCGGCTCCGGCGATGAGTTGCTTGAACAGTTCGACGCCCTCGGGGCGGTGCAGGTCAATCGTGACCGACTTCTTATTGCGGGCCTCACTCAGCCAGGTCAGGGTATCGCCGCGACTGGTCGGCGTCCCGAAGCGGCGCAGCGCATCGCCACCCACGGGATGCTCAACCTTCAACACCTCGGCCCCAAACTCGCCGAGCATCGTGGCGCAGTAGGGTGCCGCAATCACGGTGGCGACATCAATCACGCGAAGGCCCGCCAACGGCAAGGGTGAATCATGGGTTTCGGTCATACAAACATCTCCCTAAATGATCTTCTGCTGCCGCAGACGCTTGATCTCTTCGGCCGAAATGCCCAACAGCTCGCGCATAATCTCGTAGGTGGCATTGCCCAGGGGCGGTCCTAAGCCCGAAATGCGGCCGGGCGTTGCCGAGAGTGTCGGCACTACATTGGGGACGACCACTTCGCCCAGGCTTTCTTCCTGGATCCGGGCCAGGTTGCCCCGGGCCTGGAAGTGCTCGTCCTCGAAGATGTCGGCGATACTATTCAATTTGCCCACCGGGACTTCTTTAGCGAGACAGCGTTCCAGCACTTCGGCCCGGGTGAGCGAGCCGACCCATTCGATCACCAACTGATTGACCTCGTCGCGGGCCGCGAGGCGTTTGCGCTGCTCGCCGTACAGGCCAGTCGAAGCCAGTTCGGGTTGCTCCATCGCCTCGGCCAGGCGCTCGAACATCTTGTCGGTGGTGCAGGCAATCGCAACCCACTTATCATCGCGAGTACGAAAATGGCCGTGGGGGACGGCCACAAAGCTGCCCGAGCCTTCGCGTTCACGGATTTTGCCATACAGACCATAGGCCCCGGCAATTTCGTCGAGTTGGCGGAAGACCGCTTCGTAGATGCCGACATCAATGACTTGGCCGCGCCCACTGGTTTCGCGGTAGCGCAACGCGACCATGATCCCAATCGCGCCATACAGGCTCGACATGTAATCACCGAGTGGTACCGTACCCGGCAGCACCGGGGTCTCGCCGGGGAAGCCGGCCAGATACGAGAGGCCACCGAAGGCGTGGGCGATATGGGCAAAGCCGGAGCGGCGGCGGTAGGGGCCAGTCTGCCCATAGCCCGAAACCCGCAGCATCACCAGACCGGGATTCGCAGCACTCAGCGCCTCCCAGGTCAGGCCCCACTCCTCCATCGTACCGGGCCGGAAGTTCTCGATCAGCACATCGGATTTGGCTACCAACTTCAAAAAGAGCTCGACACCCTCACGTTGGCGCAAGTCAATCGTGACCGACTTCTTATTGCGGGCTTCGCTGAGCCAGGCCAGGGTCGCATCGTGGCGGCGGGTGGGAGTCCCGAAGCGGCGCATCGGATCACCCGCAATTGGGTGCTCGACCTTCAAGACCTCGGCCCCGAACTCGCCCAGGATCGAAGCAGCATAGGGCCCAGCCAGAAAGTTGCCTACATCAATCACCCGCAGGCCACTCATGGGCAACTGTTCGTGATCACTCGGCGCGTCCGCGGGCGTAGGACGAGCAGTTGGCGCATCAGGCGACTCGGGCTTGGTAGTGCCACGTACTGGTTTTGGCACGCAGAGACCTCCATGTCATCAGACACCAAGCGGGGGTGACATTGCCTAGTTGAGGATTGGATTCGATAGCTTACAATTATAAATGATATGCTACTATATTTGGAATCGTGCTTTTATGACTAAAGTGTGTGATTTTAGTTAAAAGATGGCTACTATCGGTTTTAGGTTTTGGATTATGCTTTTGGGTGTGGGGTGGGCGTAGGGTCGGTAAGGGGAGGAGCGATCTGATGAGCGAAATCAATCTGGAGCAATGGATCGGGCGGCAGGAGTTGCTCGAAGAGGTGTTGGGGGAGGCGCAGGCTCAGGCTGCAGCGGCGACCCTGGATCGGGACAGCACCGCGTTTGTGGCTGGCGCAGCCTTGCCGCTGCTCTGGCATTGGTTCTATTTTGTGCCTCGCGCTCCGCAGGCCCGCCTGAATCGCGATGGTCACCCGCAACGGGGCGACTTTATGCCCCCGATCACGTTGCCACGGCGCATGTTTGCCGGATCGACCCTCGATATTTGGCAGCCACTCAAGCTTGGGTTGCCAACCCGCCGTGAAGGTGAGATCCGGGCGATCAGTCAGAAGACCGGGCGCAGTGGCACGCTGGCCTTTGTGACGGTCGGCTACCGCTACTTCCAAGCCGGGCAACTCTGCCTCGAAGAAGAGCAGGCGATCGTTTATCGGGAGCCAGGGGTGCCGCTGGCGGCCCCGATCCCGAGTGAACTGCCGCCGGTTCCCGCGGGGGCCTGGACCCGCATGGTCACCCCTGATCCGCGTTTACTGTTCCGTTTTTCGGCGCTGACCTTCAACGCGCACCGCATCCATTACGACCGGCCCTACGCCACGGGTGAAGAGGGCTACCCTGGCTTGGTGGTGCATGGCCCCTTAACCGCAGTGCTGTTACTCGAACTGGTGTGCGAGCACTATGTCGGCCCGATTACCAGTTTCAGTTTTCGGGGACTGGCCCCTTTGTTCGACCTGCACCCGTTTCGGCTGGTGGCGATCCCGCACGCGAACGAAGTTGCGCTCGAAGCCCACGGCCCCGATGGCAGTATCGCAATGCGGGCTACGGCGGGGTGGTGAATTAGTGTCCCTGTTTTATTTGTGGGCTGGGTGGCTGCCCCCAGCCTCTAACCCAAACAAAAACACAAACTTCACCACCTCGTGCCAGGCCATTGTTGCACTTAAAAACAGGCCGAGCCCCCCGTCACGCCAGCCACCCAGGCTGATGTAGCGCCGCCAAAATTCGCGGGCTGGGGCACCAAACAGGTTACGGGCACGCGCTCGCCGTCCCGCCCGATAGAGCGTGCGGGCCTCGGCCAGCGCATAGCCACTCTGTTTGGCCCACAGTTCACCGAGCCGGTCAATGTTGTGGTGCAACAGATGCGCGTGCAGGTACGCGGTTGGCCCGGGCACTTCGGCATACTCGTGAACCAGCCGGGCCTCATCGTAATGGGCGACCTCACGGCGCAGTAGCCGCAACTGGTGGTCGGGGTACCAACCGCCGCCGCGCAAGGTCTGGCCAAAAAAAAGATTGTAACGCGGGAGCCAGTAGCCATCAGCCGACGGCGTTGTCGCCAATAAGGCCCGGATCGCGCTGGCAAGCTCAGGGGTGACCCGCTCATCGGCGTCCACAAACAGCACCCAGGGTTGGCGACAGAGGCGCAACGCCAGGTTGTGTTGGGCCGGGTAGCCCTGCCATGCCGCCGTGACGACCCGCGCACCTCGGGCGGTGGCGATCGCCGCACTCGCATCACGGGTGCGATCATCAAGCAGCACCAGCACCTCATCGGCCAGCCCCACCAGGCTCGCCAGACACCCATCAAGGTGCTGCTCCTCGTCACGGGCAATAATTGCCGCCGCTAGACCAGTGACCGTTTCCATAGGTCAGCGATTGTAGCATAGCTTGGCTTACCACGAACCACCATCGCTGCTCGAGCCACTATCACTGCTCGAACTACTATCCGAGCTTGAACTACTGTCCTAACTACTGCTATGGCTACTATGGTGGAGATAGTTTAGATCGTCGTTGACCAGAGCCTTGCCAGGCTTCGCACGAGCCTTCCGTTTGGAAGCGCCCCGTTCAGGGTGTATCTGTTACGCCGTGACCGTTGTGGTGACCGTGGTCAGGGGTTTGGTAAACAGGCGATCAATGCGTTGCAGTAGCGCCGCCCGATCCAGGGGTGGATGGGTGATGATCGGGGGAAGCTCGGGTAACGGGGCTGGTTCAGGCAGCATCACACCCGTAAGTTCGTGATAGCGCAGCCGATAGTCGGCATTTGGACTGTGTTGATAGATGCGGGCGTAGCGTTGGGCGGCCTGTTCGCGGTCATGGGCGCGGGCCGGATCAAGCCGCACCAGCGTGAAGCAGATCGCGGCCTGCGCCGCCTCATCGGCATGATCGGCCAGGAGGGCGGTGACCTGGCTGATCAGGCTGGCCGGATCAGTCTGCCCAAGTTCAGCCTGGAGCCGGGCCGTTAACAGGCGGATCTGGAGCAGGGCTTCGTGGTGATCACTCGCTTCGGCCAGGGACTGTGCGTCACCAAGCAGGGCCAAGGCCCCAGGGAGATCATGCTGGCGCAGGGCCAGTTCGGCCTGACTGAGCAGACAATCACTCAGTTCGTAATTGGCTTCGAGGGTTGCCAGTACGACGGCGGCCTGTTGCAAGAGGGCCGCACAGGCTACCAACTCGCCCGCCTTCAACTGGGCGCTTCCTAAGCCCCAGAGCGCCAGCCCGATCCCAAGCTGGTCACCCAGATCGAGGGCCATACTCAAGGCGCGGGCAAAGCATTGCTGGGCCTGGCCGTAGGCTCCTTGCAATTCGTAGATTGTGCCCAGGTTTGCGATGCTCACGCCGATCTCCATACGGTCACCAATCTGCTGGGCCCGTTCGAGTTTCTGGCGGTAACAGGCGTGAGCCTGGGCATAGTCACGGCGCGCCAGGTGCAGATTGCCCAAATTCCCAATGATCACCCCAAGATACTGCTGATTGTTTGCCGCCTCGGCCGCTTGCCGCCCCTGCTCGAAACTGATGAGGGCCTGCGGATAATCACCTAGCGCCAGATAGACGAGGCCGGCGTTATTGTGCAACTGGGCGATGCGGCGACGATCCTGAACATCACTTAGCGCGACGGCCTGCTCAATCAATTGCAGCGCATGTTCTAGATCGCCACCATACCAGGCCACAATGCCAAGCTGTTCGATCGCCTCGCCATCACTTGCCTGATCGGCAGTGGTAGCAAAATCAAGCCGACTGGCCCGGATCCAGTCACGGGCGCTGGCATAGGCCCCTCGGCGCAATTGGAGCGCTCCTAGCGCCAGGCGAGCACGCCCGGCCATGCGTTGGTCGGGGGCCTGATGAAGCGCCTGGTGCAAGCGGGCCTCGGCCTCGTCCCAGCGCCCCATATGGCGCAGCATCTCGGCCAGTTGCACGAGCGTGGCACTCTGCTCGTGGGCTGGCAACAGTGGTAACAGTTGCTCGTAGAGCCTGGCCGCAGTTTCGGCAGCAAAGGCGTGCTGGGCCGCCGCCGCAGCGCGGGCCAGGTACTCGCATTTTTTGGCCTGGTTCTCGCTCTGGCCATAGTGATAGGCCAGTAATTCGAGATGGCGTTCGAGATCGTCGGCATAGCGCCGTTCGAGATAAGCCCCAGCCCGTTCGTGGAGCACGGCGCTAGTGGTGCGGGCCAGACTGCGGTAGGCGACTTCACGGGTGAGCACGTGGCGAAACTGGTAGTCAGGCTCGAGTTCGCTAGTCGTGCGCAGAATGAGTTCGCTCTGCTCTATCAGCGTTAACTGGCGCTCACAGTTTGCCACGTCGGCCAGCGAAGGATAGAGTGCCGCGAGCCAGGCCGGGCTAAACTGTTGCCCAACCACGCTGGCGACCTTCAAGGTTGTTTGGGCTTCGGCCTCCAGACGATCAATCCGGCTCTGCACCAGGCTGTGCAGACTGTTAGGCAGTTCACTAGCCATGTCACTGGTGGCCTGGGCGCGGGCCAGGCCTCGGTCATAGATCAGGGCCAGCAACTCTTCGGCAAACAACGGATTACCCTGGGCCCGGGTCACCACGGTGTTGATCAAAGCCTGCGCTGCTGCCGGATCTTCACCGCGTCGCCGAATCAGGTTGGTCACCAGACGGTGCAATTCGCTGTCAGCTAATGCGCCAAGCCGTACCTCGTGCAGATAGGCAAGTCGGGCGGCCTGCAAGGGGGCGAACCAGTCTTCGCGTTCGCTGGGTGACCCACGCATGGTGATCAGCAACAGGACGGGTACGTTAGCAATGCGGCGGGCCACCGCCACCAGCAGGTCGCGGGCCAGGGGATCGATCCAGTCGCAACTTTCAAGCGTCAGGGCTAACGGGCTGGTGATCTCACTGAACAGATCCCCAACCAACGACTCAAGGGCGACCTTGCGGATCTCGCCACTCAGGTCTGCGGTCAGGGGCGTATCCGGCATCGCCAGGCCCAACATTGCACCTAGCAACGGGAGGCGTTGGGCCAGTTGGGGGTACCGGGCCGCAACCTGATGCTGCAAATAGGCGATCTGCTGTTCACCCGGCCAATCGAGGCGCAGCCCGAGCAGGTTGCTAATCACTGGACGCCAAACGGTATAGCTACTTGCCGTATAGTACGAGACGCAGGTACCATTCAGGTGCACAAACCCGTTTCTAGCGGCTTCACGCAATGCTGCCGCCGCCAGCGCACTCTTGCCGAGGCCAGCCTCGCCGCGGAGCACCACGATCTGGCCCTGACCCGCTAGGGCCGTCTGGACATAGGTTTCGAGTTGGGCCAATTCGTTGGTTCGCCCCAGCAACGCCAGGGGCGTACTGCTACGACCCTGGGTTGGCTCGACGTTGGTGACCCCTGCGAGGGTCGCGGCTGCAAGTGGCTTGCTTCGCCCCTTGAGTTGGAGCAACTGGGTTTCACCCCAGCGAAGTTGTGGCCCGGCCGCACGGCGGGCTGCGGGGGCAACCAGGATCTGATCAGGGGCTGCCGCCTGCATCAAACGAGCGGCCAGGTTCACCGTATCGCCAATCACGGTGTATTCCTGGCGCGTGGCGGCCCCAACCAGGCCACTATAGACCAGGCCGAGGGCGATCCCACAACACACCCTGGCCCCTGGCACCGCACGCAGATCGAGCGCACAGGCCATGGCCCGGGTTGCATCATCGGTATGGGCCACCGGCGCCCCAAACAAGATCAGGATCTTGCTGCCCTTGTCGCCCATATCAACTTTGTTGACATAACCCCCATAGCGTTGCACAAGCGCAAAGATCTGGCCAAGATAGCGCTGGAGTTTGGGGCCAATCTGGGGATCGTGGTCATAATCGAAGCCACTGAAACGCAGAAAGAGCACCGTGACGGCCCGCCGTTCGCCCACAAAACTGGTTTGGCCCGCACTGATGCGGCGAGCGATCGTCGGGGGCAGAAAGGCAGCGGCGAGGGGTTGGGCCGCACTTGGAAACGGGGGCAGCGGCGGCAGCGGTGCGGGATCAGGTTGGCGGCGCAGGTCGTGTACCGCGACAAACGCATCAGGCGCGTGCGCTTCGCCGCGAGGGCTAGTATTGGTTGCGCCAAGCAGCGGCAGGAGGGCCTGGGGTACCACCACCTCCCCCGGAATCGCCCGGGCCTCGGCTGCGGCAGCCTGTTCGAGCACCTTTCCGGCGCAAATGCGCTCGAGGCGGGTGGCTGGGTCACCAACCACCGTACGCAGCAGCGGCCCGGCGGCAAGCCCGATCCGCATACTCAAGTGGAAGCGCCCACAACTAGTGATGAGTTCGTCATGGCTTGCCAGGTGGCGCTGGATCGCCAGGGCACAGCTAACGGCCCGCCGAACACATGCGGCCTGCGCAGCGGGCTCATGCGGAAAGAAAGCCGTGAGCGCATCACCCCCAAAGGTCGCCGTAATCCCGCCATCCTGGCTCAGTTGGGCAATGATCGGACTAAAATAGGCATTCAGCGCACTGGTCAACTCTTCGGCCCCACCCGGCCCATGCGCCGCCAGCGCCTCGCTCAGCGCAGTAAAGCCATGAATATCAGCGAAGAGCGCCACCACCGGGCCTCGCTCGATCGCGCCTACGGGCAGCGTATCAGGCTGTTCCGCCAGGCGTTGCGCCAGATCGTACGGCAAGAACGAAGCCCAGATTTGGGACGGGTGGTGTGCCACAGCGACACTTCCTCAGGTGTTTCCCTACCGAATGATCAAGGGGAGATAGGCCCGTTTCGTAAGCCCAAGGAGTTCGGGGTTCACGGGTGGGGGCGGCAGATCCTCTGGCGGACTGAGTGGCGCGGCCGGGACGAGGCTTAAGGGCGTGCCACGGCCCCGCCGTTGAATGCCCACTGCATCGTCGGTGGCTGCGGCGGTAGTGGCCCCGGCTGGCTCGTTCAGTTGATATTGCAGGCTATAGGCCCCAGCCTGGAAGCCTACCACCTCAATTTGATAGATCCCTGCGAGGGCCAGGAAACTGACCTGCTCGACTGGCTCGTCACTTTCGGGGGCAAAGGCCAGATTTGGCCCGAAGACATACAGATCGGGATTGCTCGTCGCACCCACGGCGTTCATGATCACCTGGGCCTGCCGACCAGCGCCCGGCCTGACCAGATAGAGATGAATCTCGTCGGTTGCCAGGGTGGGTGGGGTGGCAGGATGATAGTTGACATTGACCGAACCGGGCGTGCGGGTAAGGTTGCCTGCCCGATCCGCGACAAACAGCCGCAACACGTGAATACCAGGGGTCGGATCGAGTTGCCAGGTTCGATTGATGTCTGCCGTCCCCATCAATTGCCAGCCACTCGTCTGGGCAAGCCGCCAGGCTTGCGATGGATCGCCACTGAACACATATTCGGCAATGAAATACGATCCCAGCCCCGAACCGCCAGTATCACTGGCGCTGAAGGTCAGGTTCACGGTACGGTCGGCAACCAGCGCATCGGCCCCACTGACCGTAAAGGTCTCGATCTGGGGTGGGGTTGCATCAAGGCCCGTTGCCAACCAGGCGACCAGATTCTGCAGCAGGATGCGATAGTACGGATTTTCGAGTTCGGTCGCGCCCATCAAAGTAGACAAGGCCGCCACCCGTCCGGCCCCCACATTCCAGGCTGCCAACCCAGAGCGGCCGATCCCACCGCCGCCCCCATTGCTGCTCGCATAGAAGAGCGAGGCTCCGGGCCGGGCGATATGACAAGCTTCGGTTCCCGCAAAATTACTGAGCGTGAAGGCAAAACTGGTGGGTAGGTTTGCATTGATCGCGGGATTAGGAGCGATCTGGGTATACGAGGTTTCGCCCACACTATTCCAGCCGCAATTCACCACCGGCATCAGATCTTGCATCTGGCCGCGCCAACCGAACCACTCGCCCAGCACCAGACTGCCGCCATTCAGCACATATTCACGCAGGGCGATCACCCCTTGCGCTGGAATGGGAGTGGCCCAATTATTATTGTAGGTCGGAATAACGACCTTATAATCAGCCAGATTGACCTGACTGCCGTCGAATAGGGCCGTATTGAGCCCCACCGTCACATTGAAGCCCCGCTCGCGCAGGGTGGCAGCGACCGCTTCATCTGAGGGCTGATGCCCACCCGTGAAGAGGTAGACCGTGATCGGGGCCTCGGTCTGGGCCGCACTTGGCCGGGCTGGTGCCCAGAGGATTACCCCCAACACAAGACAGAGCATAAGGCTCAGTGTGGCAAACAGGCGGAGAGGAGTACGTCCCATCGGTCAGCTCCTTTTGCAGATCGAGATGGAGGCTGGGATGGAAAGTTGAGTGTATGGAGAATAACGTTTGCGGATAAACAATTTGAACGGGTGGCTTTGCTTATCGGGACAACCAGCGGGATTTGCAGTGTAGCTGATCGCCCTCATGCCGTCAATGCTTGCGTGCTGTGACTGGCGGGGCTATACTTGAGCGCGCATCCGTGATCCAATGAGGCCCTATGGCCGATCTTTTTTCTCCGTTGACAATTGGGACTCGTGCGCTGCCCAATCGGATTGTGGCTGCACCTACCTTGCTTGATGCGGGCCAGCCCGACGGTTTTATCAATGCCGAGGTAGCGCAATACTATGCGACCTGGGCGCGGGGCGGGGCGGGGCTGGTGATCACCGAACTGCTTTGTGTGGCCCCCTTGCGTGATGGTGCCCCGCAGCCAGGGCTAGGGCTGTATCACGATGCGTTTGTGCCTGGGCTGCGGCGGCTGGTGGCGGGCGTGCGTACCGCCGGAGCCTGTGTGATCGTGGGGCTCGATGCCCCGCCTGTGCCACCCGAAGCCGACTTACGCCCACTGGCCGAGGCGTTTCTGGCGGCGATCTGGCGGGCCCATAGTGCTGGTGCCGACGGGGTCTTGCTCTCGACTGCTGATGGTGGCCTGTTGCATCAGTTACTCTCGCCCCGCTTAAACCAGCGCCAAGACGGTTATGGTCAGAGCCAAGCTGGGCGTCAGCACCTGTTGATGGTGATCCTCGAAGAGGCGAACCGTTGGCTAGGGCGGCGGCTGATCCTGGCGGTGCGCTTGCTTCCCGACGAGTTTACGCCTGGTGGCTTGGGGCTCCAAGATGCGCGCATGTTGGCCCGCCGCCTGACCGCCGCAGGAGTGCGCATGCTTGAGGTTGCGACACCGGTGGCCGCCACCCAGGTTGCCCGCTTCCCGGGCTGGGCCGTGCCGCTGGTCAGCAGCATCAAACGGATTACCGACGTGCCGGTGATCGGCTCAGGCGAGCTTGATGATCCCCACCTGGCCGATAGTGTCGTACGCGACGGGAGTCTTGACCTGGTGATACCGGGGCACGCCCCCCAACACGGCCCAGAATGGCCCCGTTTTGCCCGGCGAGTACTTGAAGGGTATGACTAGCTGTGGCTTGGCCTATTGGCATTCGGGTGTGACGTAACTTCGATACCGTTGGCGAACTCGATTCGTCCCGTGGCGACCCGGTGTGCCCCTGTGGCGGCCATCATGCGCCAGCAGGATCAACGTCTTGCACGGTGGCCTGCTCCGTCGGCCTGAAAGCCCTCGGCTACGGTGGGCCAAGCCCGCCTGCGCGGGCCATAGCCGAAGCGTTGACGCCGACGGGGAACGATGCGCCGCAAAACGTTACGCCATAGGCCATTGGCACTCTTTTCGCATGAGTGCTAAAATGGACTTGACAAGACCGGCGAGTCTGGGTAATATACAGGGCGGTTAGCACTCGTATCACGAGAGTGCTAACCGCCCTGACAGTTTTTGTAGCGTCTGTGATGGAGGGATACCCATGACCGACTTCCGGATTCGGCCGCTCGGCGATCGTGTTGTGATCAAGCCGATGGAGCGCGAGGAGAAGACCAAGAGCGGGATCTTCCTGCCCGATACTGCCAGCAAGGAGCGCCCCATGGAAGGCACCGTCCTGGCTGTGGGTGAGGGCCGCCGTGATGACAGCGGCAAGCTCGTACCAATGAATGTGCGCGCTGGCGACAAGATCGTCTTTGCCAAGTACAGTGGCACCGAGTTCAAGGTTGACGATGTCGAGTACCTGATCCTGTCTGAGAAGGACATCCTGGGCATTATCCAGGGCTAGTTTTTTGAGGAGTAGTTACCCCTATGCCCAAGCAGATCCAGTTCAACGAAGAGGCCCGCCGCTCGCTTAAGCGTGGCGTAGATATGGTCGCTGATGCGGTCAAGACCACCCTTGGCCCCCGTGGCCGCAATGTTGCGATTGACAAGAAGTTCGGATCACCCACCGTTACCCACGATGGTGTCACCGTCGCGAAGGAGATCGAGCTCAAGGATCCCTTCGAGAACATGGGTGCCCAGCTCCTCAAGGAGGCTGCGACCAAGACCAACGATGTCGCCGGTGATGGTACCACCACCGCGACGGTGCTGGCCCAGTCGATTGTCACCGAGGGTCTGAAGGTGGTTGCGGCCGGTGCCAACGCGATGCTGCTCAAGCGCGGCCTGGATCGTGGTGCCGAGGCCCTGGTTGCGGCCATTAAGGCCAGCGCCACCCCCGTGCGCGACCGTGCCGACATCGCCCACGTTGCGACCAACTCGGCCGCCGATACCGAAATTGGCGAACTGATCGCCGAGGTGATGGAGAAGGTCGGCAAGGATGGCGTGATTACGGTCGAGGAGTCCAAGGGTGTGGCCTTCGAGAAGGAGTACACCGAGGGCATGCAGTTCGACCGTGGCTATATCTCGGGCTACATGGTCAGCAACGTCGAGCGCCAGGAAGCTGAGCTTGACGATCCCTATATCCTGATCACCGACAAGAAGATTAGCAGCATCCAGGAGATCCTGCCCGTCCTCGAGAAGGTGCTCCAGGTGACCAAGAACTTTGTGATCATCGCCGAGGATGTGGACGGCGAGGCCCTGGCGACCCTGGTCGTTAACAAGCTCCGTGGCACGATCAACGCACTGGCGATCAAGGCTCCTGGCTTCGGCGACCGCCGCAAGGCCATGCTCCAGGATATTGCCATCCTCACTGGTGGCACCGTGATCTCGGAAGAGGTCGGCCGCAAGCTCGACAGTGCCACGATCGAGGATCTTGGCCGCGCCCGCAAGGTCGTTGCCACCAAGGACGACACCACGATCATCGAGGGCCGCGGCGATGAGGGTGCCATCCGCGCTCGCATTGACCAGATCCGCGCCCAGATCGAGACGACCACCAGCGACTTCGACCGCGAGAAACTCCAGGAGCGACTTGCCAAGCTGGCCGGTGGTGTGGCGGTGATCAAGGTCGGTGCCGCAACCGAGCCCGAGCTCAAGGAGAAGAAGCATCGCGTCGAGGACGCCCTTTCGGCGACCCGCGCTGCCGTCGAGGAAGGCATCGTCTCGGGTGGTGGTGTCAGCCTCATCAACGCGATTGCCGCGCTTGATGGGATCACGGTTGCCCACGAAGACGAGAAGGTCGGCCTCCAGATCCTGCGCCGCGCCCTCGAAGAGCCGCTGCGCATCCTAGCCCGCAACGCTGGCGAAGATGGCGCGGTCATCATCTCGAACGTGCGCCGCTATCAGCAGGAGAAGGGCGATAAGACCCTTGGCTACAACGTGCTGACCGGTGAGTATGGCAGCATGATCGAGCAGGGCATCATTGACCCGGTGAAGGTGACCCGCAGCGCCGTGCAGAACGCGGTCTCGATTGCCGGGATGATCCTCACCACCGAGGCCCTGATCACCGATATGCCCGAGGAGAAGGCCGCTGGTGGCGGTATGCCCGGTGGTATGGGTGGTATGGGCGGCGGTATGGACTTCTAATTGGGCCAGGGCGAACCTGTTTCGCCCTTCCCTTACAACCCTGGGCCACGAAGACACCCTCGTGGCCCAGGGTTTTTTTGCTGAACATGCCAATGTTGCACTTCGAGCATAATTTAGTATATAGTAAGAGGTTGGGTTATTTGCTGCCTATCTTGCCAGTACTCAATCGTGGGGGGCGGTAATCTCCAAAATGCACTCAGTAGTGTCGAGCGGTTCGATGATACGAGTCGACGATGCTTCTCTATGTATCTGCCGCTCATGGTGCGAACACAACAATTCTAGTATACTCTTCCCGTACCAATGCAGTCTATGCAAGGAGGCAATGATGCACCGTACGGCCCTGCATGCCGCTGTTCTGATGACGCTGGCTCTGCTCGCTACGCTGGTTGGGCCTGCCCGCCCCGCCCAGGCCCAGACCAATCCGCGCTGTTTTGTCGAAACGGGTTTTTGTATTAGTGGGACGATCCGGACATTCTGGGAGCAGAATGGCGGGCTCGCTGTCTTCGGGTTGCCGCTTGGCCCGCAAGAAGCCGCAGTAGGCAGTGATGGCCAGACCCGCCAGGTGCAACAGTTTGAGCGCCATCGGCTTGAGTTGCACCCCGAGAATCCTGCGCCGTACAATGTTTTGCTGGGGCGCATCGGCGTCGAGCGGCTCGCGCAACAGGGCCGTGATTGGCAGACCTTTCCGCCCTTTGACGAGAATACTGCCGATGCCGAGCGCTGTGCCTTCTTCCGCGAAACTGGCCGCCAGGTCTGCGACGAATTTTTGCAGGCGTTTCGGAGCAATGGCCTCAATTTCGCTGGCCGCAGCGGGATTACCTTTGAAGAAAGCCTGGCCCTGTTTGGCTTCCCGATCTCTGATGCGCAGACCGAAATCATCGAGGGTCAGGAATATCTGGTGCAGTGGTTCGAGCGCGCCCGCTTCGAATTGCATCCCGCCAATCCGCCCGCCTCGCGGGTGCTGTTTGGGCGGCTAGGGGCTGAGTTGAGCACAACAACACCGATTCTGACCGGGCGCGATTGGTATCTGGTCAGCTTTGGGGCCACTGATCAGCCCCACACCTCGGTTGGCGATCGCCCCGTCACTTTGCGTTTCGAGGAAGATCGCCTGGCCGGTCAGAGTGGCTGTAACAATTTTGGTGGTGGCTACAGTCTGAATGGGAGCCAGATTACGTTCCAGCCGTTCTTTGTGACCTCGGCGGCCTGTACCGATGATGTCCTGAATCGCCAGGAACAGGCCATCCTGGGGGCGTTGCAGGGCAGCGCCCCCTTCGAACTGACCGCTGAACGCCTGGTCTTGCGCTACGATAATGGTCGGCAGGCCCTGGTCTATACCGCTACCGCCCCCGGGGCCGTTACCGGCACCGTCAGTTACCTACAGCGCATTGCCTTAGCGCCCAATGCGGTGGTCGAAGTCAAACTGGTGGATGTGTCACGGGCTGATGCGCCTGCGATTGTGATCAGCAGCCTGAGCTTCGTGAGCGATGGAAGGCAAGTGCCGCTGCCGTTCGAACTGCGCTACGACCCCAGCCAGATTGACGAGCGCATGACCTACGCGGTGCAAGCGCGGATCACGATTGACGGTCAACTGACCTTCATCAATACCCAGAACTACTCGGTCTTGACGCGGGGTGCCCCCAGCACGAATGTCGAGATCATCGTGCAGATGGTGTAAGCCGACTTTAGCTAGGGATGAAGAACTTCATATGCGCTTGGTGGTGTAGTATAGTACAATGATTTCGCGATTTTGATTAACCTGAAATCATGTCGTTATTTACACCAAAGAGGAATCACGATATGAGTCCTGAACGCAGGTCCGTATCCATCCATCAAAGCTCTGTTCGTATCGGTCTCGCTTTGCTCATGCTATGCGCCTTAGCTTTACAAAGCTTGGGCGTGCGGCCAAGGCTGGCGCAAGCAACGCCAACCTTGGAGGCTCCGGCCCTAAACGAGGTTGGTAGCTTCACGGCTGATCAGAGCGCTCCCAATCCCCCGTTAATCCTTAGTCCTACCGAAGCATCCAGCATTGGGCCGCGCCCAACCATTGGCGGTAGGGCTATCGGTACAACTGGCGGAACGGTCACGGTGCGCCTCAATGACACCACGATCTGCATTGCGAACATCGCGAACGATAGTTCATGGAGTTGCACCCTCACTGCTGATTTACCGATCTTTTCCAATCAGCAGATGAGGGCCACAGTGACCAATGAGGCTGGCAATACCTCGTCCGAAGCCGTTCGAACATTTTCGGTGGTTCCTGGCCTTGTCGCGACCCCGGCTTTTATTGCGCCGCTCAATGTGGCTACTCCTAAGCCAACGATTGGCGGGATCGCTGATGCCGGTGCCAACATTACCCTGACCGTGACCCTGCAGAATGATTTTGTGGTGATGTACAATACGCCGGTAAGCAACGAGGGCCGCTGGCAGGTTGATTTGGCGACGGCTACGCCCGCCATTGGTACGCTGCCGACGGGTGGCTTGACCAATGGCAATCATGTGCTTCTTGCGCTGGCGACCAATAGCCTTGGGGTTGAAAGCCTTTTTAGCATCGCGAACCTGGTGGTGAATCTTCCGCCTCCGGTGTTCGATAACATGACCTATTTACCGCTTGTGGTTGGACTTGCCGAACGTTAATGCCACGCTTGCATAGCATCCCTTGTTCGTAACGAAGACAGACGAGTTTTGCGCGTCCGTTTTCGTTACGAACTACACGACAACATCGAACACCCGGCCCGTTGGCGTGCCCAATCGGGTCGCCGTGCCGCCAACTCGGCGTGTTCTGGCTGTTCGTCGTAAGGACGGCGCACCACATCCATCAGGCGGCGCAACGGCCCCAAATCGCCTTGCTCGGCCGCATCAATCGCCTGCTGCGCCAGATAGTTGCGTGGCACATAGCGCGGACTGGCCGCGTGCATGCGGGCCTTGCGCTCCGCCGGCGGCGTATCATCAGCCCGCAGCAGCGCCGCATAACGTTGCAACCACGCTGCGAGGGCTGGCTCATGGGTCGCCCGCAACTCGTCGCTGTACCAGGCTTCGGCCAATGGTTTTGGTGAGGGAGCGAGCGGATCAATGTCGGCCAGGGCGCGAAAGCTGATCGTCATGTCCAGTTCGGCCTGTTGCAACAGGGCATAGAAGGCCCGCGCCGTCGCGACCCCTTCTTCGTCAAGCCGCTTCAGCCCTAATTTGGCCGCATTCATGGCTAGGCTGGCTTCGCCATAGGCTCGCCCAAAGCGCTCCAAACCAGCTTCGAGTGGCTCGGGCGACGGGAAGAGCGGCGCTAAGGCATTGCCCAGACAGGCCAGGTTCCATTGGGCCACCATGGGCTGCTGCCCAAACCGGTAGCGTCGCCCCTCGGCGTCGGTGGTATTGGGCGTCCAGTCCGGGTCAAAATTGTCAATCCAGCCATACGGCCCATAATCAATCGTCAACCCAAGGATGGACATATTGTCGGTATTCATCACGCCATGGACAAAGCCAACCCGCATCCAATGGGCCAGCATCACCCCGGTGCGCTCGCAGATCTCGCCAAACCAGCGCGTATAGCGCGTGAGCGGATCGGCCTCAGCCGCCAGTGCAGGAAAATCACGCGCAAGCGTGAACTCGACCAGTTGCTTCAGTCGCTCATAATCCCGTCGCGCCGTGAAGATCTCGAAGTTGCCGAAACGAATAAACGACGGGGCGACTCGACAGACCACTGCGCCCGGTTCGAGTTGCGGATTGCCGTTATAGAACATATCACGCACCACCGACTCACCGGTTGCCACCAGACTCAGGGCGCGAGTGGTCGGGACGCCCAGGTGGTGCATCGCTTCGCTGCACAGGAACTCGCGCAACGACGAGCGCAGCACCGCCCGGCCATCAGCGCGGCGCGCATACGGGGTCGGCCCTGCCCCCTTCAGTTGCAACTCCCAGCGTTGGCCTGCGGGCGTGACAACCTCGCCCATACTGATCGCCCGCCCATCGCCCAACTGACCGGCCCAATGCCCGAACTGATGCCCGCCATAACAGGCCGCATACGGTTGCATGCCCGCTAACAGCCGATTGCCGCCAAACACTTCCGCAAAATGGGGGTGCGTCGTCTCTGCTGGATCAAGCCCAAGCAACGCGGCTACTTCAGGCCAGAAGGCCAGCAGGCGCGGCGCAGCGACCGGGGTCGGCGTGACCGGCGACCAACAGGCCTCGAAGACCTGGCGCGGGCGCGGATCATTGAGCGGATCGCCCGGCAATTCTTGCACAAACCGATTATCAAAACGCAACGCCGTCAGCGTGCGTAGGTTTAATGCAGACATGGTTGGCTCATTTCTAGCGAGTTTCAGGAGATCGTTTCAGCAGGATCAATCCATACGAGGGAGTCACGCTCCTCGATCTGTATTATAGCGGGCTTGGGGCCGGTGGATCAGTCGGTATCTAGGTTTGGTCGGAAGCATAGGATTGGCAGAAAATGTCAAGTCAAGCCCAAGCCGGTTAGATACATTTACAACGAGCGGGTTTTCTCAGCCGCACGCTTATTGTTAGGCACAGCCAGGATCTGCAAAGGTAGACTATGCACCGACTACTCAGCTATGTCACGCTCCTCGCCCTTTTCGGCACCCTTGCGTTCACGGTTCCGGCATCCAGCCAGGCAGCCGACTGCCAGGAGGTGCTGCCCCATGGTACCTATACCGGCACACTTACCGGGACGGCGCGTTACAGTTACCGGCCCAAGGAAGGCGACGAGATTACCTCGGTGCGGGCTGATGATAGCGGTCAACTGACCTTGAATGTCGGCTGTGCGGTGAGTGCCAGCGCAATCCGTTATACCTATAATCGCACGATCTCTTTCTTATGGAACGGCAACAAAATCGACTGTGTGTGGACTGATACCCGTGGCCAGACCAACGCTGTGCTGTCCACCGGTACCAACGGCCAGCCGCGGATCGACTTGTCCTGGGGGCCGGGCACCATCAGTAACTACAGCTGTCCTGGCGACCCCCCGCCCATGTCTGAGCCAGCCACCTGGCAACTGACCCTCGGCGGGCCGCCCCAGGGCCGCACCATCGCCGGTGACTTCCGTTTAATCTACGGTGAGGATGAAATCTACGAAACGCCCCTTGATCTGCTCCTTTCCGACGAGAATATCACGGTCCTCTCCTCTAGCATCGTGCGCACGTGGAGCCTCACGCGCGCTCCGCAGCCTAGCGTGCAGGGTCTTAGCAATACGCTGCGCCAGAACTTTCTGGCTGGCATCCCCGTAACGAATCGCTACACCGCCACTGTCGGGTGGGACGAGGCCGCGCCTGGGGCGGTGCGACTCTTCGTTGGCGGTCAGACCCTGCCGATGAACGTCACTGGCAATAGCGCTACGCTCGATCTGCCGCTTACCTCGATCCCTGGCACCGGCACCTTCCCGCTCAGTGTCGAGGCCGAGTTGGACGGGCGGGTCGAACGCAAAGATGGCCTAGGCAGCCTGACGCTCGTGCCGGTACCGCCTTGGGCGCGTAGCTTCAACCTCCAGCCCGTAGTAGCTGGCGACCACGTTCGCTACAGCGGGGTCTACGCCTTACCGGAAAAGCCGCTGGATGCCCATGTGGTGCTGCCGAGCGTGATTCCCTATGTGGGCGGAACCTGGGGCCTGCTGCCGACGCAACTCCGCCTGGAACTGGCGGCTAATTCGCTCGGTACCCGTGAACCTGGCGGCCTTACGGTGCAGGGTGGCTTTGGCCTTGGCAAGCGCAGCTATACCCTGCAAGGCCAGGGCGCGATCTACGGTACGATCAGTGCCGAGGCGCTGAGCTTTGAGTCGGACGAGTTGACGCTCGCGACTCCGCCCATCAGCTTTCGCGAGCAGGTCGGCCTTGTGACAGTGATCCCCGGCGCGAGTACGCTGTTTGACGTGCCAGTTATTGGCGATTTGTTGAAGGGTCTCAACAGCGCCCTGGGTATTAGCGCCGAAATCCATGGCAGTGCCCGTGGCAGCGCTCGCCTCGCGGTTGTTGGCTCCGATCTACAGATTACCCAGGGCGGCTACGCTGCGACACTAGGGGTGCTCGCCGCTGGTGGGATTGATACGCCGGTCGCCTCGTTGAGCGTATCCGGCGGCGGCGATGGCTCCTTGCGCATGCAGATGGTGCCTGTGTCCAGAGTCGAAGCGTGCCAGATCTTGCTCTCTTTCCAGGCTAAAGCTGCCGCCCTCGGTTTCAGCGGGGTCAGCATCCAGCGCTCGTGGCCGGTCTATAGTTGTACCGCCGCCGCCAGCAGTGCGGGCCTGCTCGCGGTCGCCCCCACCGAACAGGTGGGTATGGTCTACGGTGGTCTGCACGCACCCACCGCCGAGCGGAGTCGCAGTACCGCTCTGTTCACCAACGGGCTGAGCGAGACGCTGCTTGCCGAGGGGGCCAGTCTTGAGGCCCGCCCCCAACTTGCTGCCGGGCCGAACGGAAGGTTGGCCCTGGTCTGGAATAGCGTGAGCACGAGTGGCGCTGCCGATGCGGTCAGCCTGCGCTCCTTCGACGGGACGACGTGGGGGGCGCCGCGTGTGATCAGCCGAGCTGGTCGTCCAGCTTTCACCCCAAGCGTGGCCTTCACGCCGAGCGGTGGCATGCTTGTGGTCTGGGCCGAGGCGCAGGTCGATCCTGACCCGGCCGGTCTCAGCGTGCCCTACGCTCAATCGCTTGAGATTGCCTGGGCCGAGTTTAACCCCGTTGGAACCGTACGAGGTCAGGGGTTGCTCACCAACGATACGGTGCTGGACTTCGCCCCCCGCTTGAGCGCCGCAGCTGATGGTAGTCTCTGGCTGGCCTGGCAACACAGTCCTGCAACCAACCTGGTGGGAACTGCCGCGCAGCCCAATCAGTTGCGGGCGGCGACCTGGGATGGATCTGCCTGGGGCAGCATTGAAACAGCGGGCGCAAACAGTTTTGGTACCCTGTTCTGGGACGTAGTCGCTGCCGATGCCGAGCGGCTCTGGCTGGCGGCTGACGTGGACATGGACGGCAATCTTACCACGGCTACGGATCGTGAGATCTACCTGTACCAGCGCACTGCTGCCGGTTGGGCTGCGCCCCGGCGTCTCACCAATGACACAGTGGTCGACTCGGGGCCGCTACTCGCCCGTAGCCCCACTGGCGAGTTGATACTGGCATGGCGTCATGATCGCCAGGTATTCGGTCTGGTTGGCGATCCCACGACAACGCAGCCCCAAAGCTGGTTCGACGCGAGTGCCAACATAAGTCCGATGCTTGGGGCCGGGGAGTTGCTGGTGGCTCCCGACGGTACCCGCAGTCTGCTTTGGGCCGAAGGGACAGCCACAGGCCAGGATCTCTGGCTGGCGCACTACGATCCGGTGACGAAGCGCTGGAACACTCCTGTACCGCTCTTCGCCGATGCACAGCAGCGCCGCACGCCGAGCGCCGCCATGCTGCCCGACGGCACGCTGATGGTAGGGCTCGCCGCTGCACCTGTGATCACTACGTCCGTGCAGTTCGAAGGTGTCACGGCCCCAGTGCCAAGCATTGACGAGCACGCTAAGATCCTGGTGGCGAGCATCCCGGTCGGCGGACTGGGTATTGAGCAGCGCGTCTATCTGCCGTTACTGGCGCGCTGAACGCCTTGTGCGTAAGGCCCACCCGCTGGTTTGTCCAGCGGATCGTTTTGGTACTCAGGGTGAGAATGGATGGAGTTTGCATCAGCCCTGGTACCTAGCGCTTACCAGGCGGTGGCGAGCGGTAGGTGCGCGAACGAGCGTGGTGTGCGGCGGTGCGCAGGTGCCACTCATCTGGGATGATGGTCGCAGGGTTGGTTGCAGTGACGGCGATTGCGCGGTGCGTGTAAGGAGTCTGGAAGAGTTGACGCTCGAGCCAGGTCAGCAGGCGCGACGAGTTGTAGGCGCTGGCAAGGTAGAGCTCGCTCGACGGTGTGCCGCTTGAAGCCTGTCCGACAAACACGCCTAGCGTAAGCTCGCAAAAGGGGAGGTTGGCCCAGCGTAGCGCAGGAGCTGCCAGCACCAGGGCGGCCCGGTCGGCGTATGGGGTTGGAGCTAAACCTACGGGGGCCAGGTGATCCTGCCAATAGGCAAGGTCGGCGCTCCCGTAGAGCAATACCTCCTGTACATGGTCGATCACCGCGCTATAGGTTTGTGCGGCGGAGGCGTGAGGCGTAGGCATGGTTTGTTTTAGGTTTTAGCGCTGCCAGCACCACGCAGGCCAGCTATACAAGTATGCCAGAGAAGGGGAAAAAGCGAAAGGGCCAGCGCCGGACGGCGCTGGCCCTTTGTGGCACTTTAACGCAAGCGGCTCACGCTTAAGCTGACTTCGCAAATGGGCTGATCGGCCAGGTGGCGCGATTTGTGAGCGCAGACAAGGCATGGGCGACGAAGCTATGCGGGTCTTCCTCATGAGCCATATGGCCGCTACCCGGCATGCTGATGAAATGAGCATCGGGCAGCAGCGCTTTCAGCCGTACGCTATCAGTGACGGGAATAGTCTGATCGTTAGTGCCCCAGATGAGCAGCGTTTTCACGTTGATGCTGCCCAGTTGCTCTGGCGTAAGCTGGTTCGCCCATGAATCACGGGCGGTCGCGACGAGTGCCTGATCCCAATCGGCGGTGCGCAGTACCCGCAAAACCTGCGGATTGCTCGCCTCAAACTGACTAAAATCGCTACGCTTGATGATCCAGCGTACTGCCAGGCGCGCCGCTAGGCGCAGGGCAGGCACCTTAACCAGCCCACTCAGTTGCCGTGGTGTGGTCACGAGACCACTCAAGATCGCCGGTGCCGCGAGTACGAGTGTGGCGACCCGTTGGGGATGGCGCAACGCCAGATGGGCCGCGACATTCCCTCCCATACTGTGACCGACAATCAGCGCACTATCCAGGCCCAGGTGCTCCATCCATGCCGCAACCAGATCGGCCTGCTCTGGATGGCCGTAGTTTGCCTCCCACGCCTTACTGGATAGGCCGAAGCCGCCGAGATCGAGCGCATAGGTGGCGTAGCCGGCCCGGGCCAAAAGCGGGCCGACGGTATTCCAGGAGGTGTTCGCCGTACCAAAACCGTGAATCAGGACGATGTTTGGTCCGTGCGCCGGCCAGTGGAGATAATAGATCCGGCGGCCAGATACCTCGACAAACTGTCCATGCGCATCTACGAGTGTGGCTTCAGCGACGACATTGTTAGCGGTGCAGCTCGCTGGGCGGTGCGCTTGGGTGTCGCATTCCGTCTTCGTTGTTTTCCCAGCCCGCGCAAATGCCTGCCCCTGCCCTTCGCGGGTAGGATCATAAGATCGTGTTTGAAACTTAGCTTTCATAGGAGGATTCGGGTGCTTTCTATGCATCTTTAGGTTGGTTAGAGTTATCTTGAACCCAAGCAGGTTATTACTGTGGCGCTTGGGTCGCTTGATACGTACATACGCATACGGATGCTAACTCTTGCTGGATGTGTGCTACGGCCCTGACAATCCTGCAATCCAACTTGCGATGGTTGACGGGATCGGCAAAACACGGCATGGTACATGCAGCCGTTCGTATGTAGTCGTAAGGAACCCGGTTTGGCTGCTCTACAAGAGTTTGGCGTGGCGAGTGCGCCAACCTTTGATCGCCGTTCGCCCGTGCGTTGGGTTGCCGCCCATGTCTGGCGTTACCCAGCCCTGCCCCTGATCTTCATGCTGACCGTAACTGGCATGGCGATGACCCAGAGCCTCAGTGCGGTGTTTGTGGGGCGCGCCTTCGATGCGGTGGCGAGCGGAGCCGGTCTGACCGGCCTGGTCGCCGCCGCGCTTGGGGTGATTGCCGCCTGGCTTGGCTATGGGCTCTGTGATATCGGCAATAGCTGGTCAGTGCGCTTTTTGGCCCAGCGCGTCGAACGCGATGCCCGCGAAGAGTTGTACCTGAGTCTGCTCGGCAAGAGTCAGAGTTTCCACGGGCGTCATGCCGTCGGCGAACTGATGGCCCGCGCCACCAACAGTGAGGCTGCCGGTGCAATGTCGGCGGGTACGCTGGCGAGTTCGATGACGACCAAAGAGGCACTTGCTGCGCTCGCTGAGGTGCGGGCGCACTTTGCGACGCAGGGGCCAGTTTCGCCGACGATTGCCGAGGATCTCATGGCATCGCGACGCTAGGCTGCTGCTATGTATACCCTTGATGCCAACATCTATGCTCGCGATATTGACCCGACCGACCCCAGCTACGAAGCCTGCCACGCCTTGATTGAACGGCTGAAGTTGGGCGATGTGCGCGTCATTGTACCAACCCTGTTGCTCGCGGAGCTTGCAGCATCGATCAGCCGCGTACGGCGTGATCCGATCCGTGCTCGCATCACCGTTGATGCCCTACAGGCGCTCCCATTGCATGGAGTTTGTTGACCTGGATCGCACCCTTGGCCATGAGGCTGCGGAGATTGCTGCTGATCGAGCACTTAAGGGGTCTGATGCAGTGTATACCGCTGTGGCACGACGTTATGGCAGTACGCTGGTTACGTTGGATCAGGAGCAAGCTGCACGTGCCGCGCTGATTGTGCCTGTGATGACCCCTCAGGAAGCATTAGCGGCCCTGACCCCTGCATCAGCATAGGGACGCCGGAACCATAGCACATAGGTCGTGAGGCAAACCCACCGCGGTTCTCTGGGGGCACGCGCGTACGCACGTGCCCACCCGCACCACCCTACTCCTCCAACCCCCACTCGCGCAACTCCTCCAACCAGCGGTGGCTGGTCAGATCCATATGCGCCGGGGTAACACTGACATAGCCCTCGGTCACGGCGGCAATATCGGTGCCCTCCTCGGCGTGATCTTCGGGTTCGGCTCCGTCAATCCAGTAGTAGGGCCGTCCGCGGGGATCATGGCGGACAACCAGTTCGTCGCGATATGATCGGCGGCCCAGGCGCGCCAGTTTGATCCCATGGACCGCTTCGGGTGGACGGGCCGGCACATTCAGATTGAGCAGAATGCCCGCCGGCAGACCGTTCGTCATCGCTTTTTGCACCACCTGCACAATCGCGGCCTGGGCCGCCCGAAAATCCCAGGCTTGGTCTTTGGTGCGTAACTGCGAGATGGCAATCCCGGGAATCCCAAACACGATCCCCTCCATCGCAGCGGCGACCGTTCCCGAATAAAGCAGATCCGTGCCGAGGTTGGCCCCCAGATTGATGCCCGAAACAATCAGGTCAGGCTTGCGTGGCAGCAGGCCCATCACGGCTAGGGCTACACAATCGGCGGGCGTGCCATCACAGAGCAACGCCGGACTACCATCGGGGAGCGTGCCCTCCCATGCGCGTAACGGGTCAAACAGCTTGCGATAATGACCGGCTGCACTCCAGTTGCGATCGGGGGCCACGACCACCGTTTCGCCAACTGTGCTCAGGGCCGAGCGCAGTGCCATCAGTCCTTCGCTCTGGTAGCCATCGTCGTTGGTAATTAAAATGTACATGGATTCCTCTAATTTGGATGCTATGGCTGGTGACGAGCGCTTGCGCTCGTCACCAGCAGAAAAATGCGGGAGAACCATGTTCTCCCGCGCCCTCATCGAACATGCGACCGCCGAAGCCGCAACAGTGTTCTCCCGCGCCCTCATCGAACATGCGACCGCCGAAGCCGCAACAGTGCTCTCCCGCGCCCTCATCGAACATGCGACCGCCGAAGCCGCAACAGTGCTCTCCCGCGCCCTCATCGAACATGCGACCGCCGAAGCCGCAACAGTGCTCTCCCGCGCCCTCATCGAACATGCGACCGC
>JBLWKA010000013.1:0-6778 GCA_048381555.1 Oscillochloridaceae bacterium umkhey_bin13 | reverse complement strand
CGAAGCCGCAACAGTGCTCTCCCGCGCCCTTTTCCTTGTAGGGGTAGACCCTCAAGGCTACTCTTTGGGTAGATCGAGATCACTGAGGCGCACAGTTTTGCGGCCCTGGAATTTGATCGTCTTCTGGCCTTCACTCGAAAGCTGACCGCCCTGCTCAAGGTTGCTAATCTCTTGTTGCATGGTCTGGGCCAGTTCCAGTTCACCCTGGCTGAGCAACCGGGTGACGGCGCTCTTCAGTTTTTGGGTTGCCCCCTGAATATTGCCCTCAGCGGCGTCTTGCAAGGCGCGGGTCTGAAGTTTAAAGGCGCTGACCTTCTCGACAATATTCATCACATTCGGGTTGACCTGGCTCAGTTGGGTCTGGTCACCAGTGAAGGTGAGGATCAGGTCTACCCGGGCCTTCTGCCCCTGCATGCCGAGCGCGGGCACATCATAGGTGACCTCGCCCTGTCCAACGCGGTAGGCTCCGACGGCCCGTGGATCAACCAGGAACTCGACCAGCAAGGCCCGCCCGCTTCCCGTTTCGAGTTCGCCAAGCGGCACGGTGACATCGCGGTCGCTAATTGGGCGGTAGCCCAGATTGTTGATCAGCGGCGTAACCTGCCAGACCGCCCGCGGACTCACGCCCTGGACGAGGCGCAGGGTCAGGTTGGCATTCTGGACAGCGACATTCTGGGCTTGCTGCACCGTATGTTGAAAGAACTCGGTAATCTCGTCGGGTCGGGCGATATAATCAGCCGTACCGCCCGAGCGATTGGACATCTCGATCAGCAGATCTTCGTTCCAATCCTTGCCCATGCCCAGGGCCGTGATCGGTACTCCGAGGCGCGCGGCATCATCAGCGCGCAGCAAACACTCTTTTTCGTGTTCGGTTTGACCGTCGGTAATCAGCACCAGGCGACGAATCGCCCCACTCCGATCCTTGCTAATCTCCTTGAGCGCCAGGTCAACCGCAGGCGCAATCTTCGTACCACCGGCGTCGCGGATGCGGCTGATCCGATCCTTGATCGCGCCACGGTTGCTGACGGGGCCAGATGGTACCAGCACCTCGCAACGGTGGTCGAAAATCACGATCCCGACCAGATCCGAGGCCTCAAATCGGTCAATTGCCAACGATGTGGCCTGGCGCAGCCGCTCGATCTTCTCGCCCTTCATCGAGCCGCTTCGGTCAAGTACAAAACAGACATTGACCGGCATGCGTACCTGGGCTACAACCTGGGTCGGCACAATTTCGAGCAGGGCATAGGCGATCTGTGGGGTCGTCGTCGCCGCAAGATAGGGGCGAGCCAGAGTGGCCCGCAGCATTACTTCACCGGACATATGCTTCTCCTCGTTTCAACCGTGTGGATACCCAATCTAGCACTAGGACGCCCTGGCCCCACCACGAGTTGCACAAACTGCCGACAGTATAGCACGCCTCGCTCAGAGGCAGCATCAAGCCCATGCTATACTAGGGCCACCATGGCTGAATGTTTGCCCCTTGCTGCTACCGCCCCACGTTGGGCCGCCTATCGGCTAGAAACCTGGCCGGAAAGGCCTGGCCTGCCCGATCCTACCCTCCCGCTGGTTAGCATTGTGACGCCGTCGCTCAATCAGGGCCAGTATCTGGCAGCCACCCTGACCAGTATCCTCGAACAGGATTACCCGAACCTGGAACTCTGGGTGATTGATGCGGGTAGTCGCGACGAGACGCTTGCCGTCCTGGAGCGTTTTGGCCATGATCCGCGCTTGCGTTGGCTCAGCGAACCGGATCGTGGTCAGTCCGATGCGATCAATAAGGGCTGGGCCCGCTGTCACGGCCAGATCCTGGCCTGGCTTAATGCCGACGATACCTATTTGCCCGGCGCAATCCGCAGTCAGGTTGCGGCTTTGCAGGCCCATCCTTCGGCGGGGGTTGTGTATGGTGATGTCGTCTTTACCGCTGCGGACGGTCGCCCGCTAAGTCGGGTATACGGGCGGCCCTTTCGACCCGAACATGTGCTGCGGCTCCAGATCCCACCCCAACCCGGAATCTTCGTGCGCCGCGACCTGATCGCCCGGGCTGGGCCCCTGGCCCTCGAACGCCACTACGCCATGGATGTTGACCTCTGGGTGCGTGTGCTGCCCATGGCTCCCTGGGTACAGAACCCCAACCTGGTCGCCACCTACCGCCTACACCCAACCTCAAAAACGGTGGCCCAGACCAGTGGCTTCTACGCCGAGTGGCTGGCGATCATTGAAGCCTATTTTGCCCATGCTGATCTGAATCTGAGCGAACGCGGGTTACGCCCCGGCGTGCTCGCTGATCTGTATGCCGCAATGGCGAATCTTGAGTTACAGGCCGGGAGTTTGCGCCATGCCGTGCGCTACTTGGGGTATGCCTACACCCTGGCTGGCCCACGCCCGCGCATGCTCAAAACACCGCTTGCCCTGCTTGATCGGCTGTTACCCGTAGGCGCGGCACGAAGATCGATGGAGTTATGGGGTTGGTTGCAGCGAAAACATATGCGCCCGTGAGCACGATCGCGTCTCGTTGGATCGATTATGGGGTCATGGTCTGGGCGATCATCATATCGGCCCTCGTTTTTGGGTTGATGCACAACTATGCCTTCGATGATCCATTTATTACCTATCGGTATGCGGCAAATCTGGCCAATGATCAAGGTTTGGTCTATAACCCTGGGCTACAGGTGCTAAGTACCACGGCCTTGTTGTATGCACTTTTCCTGAGTCCTTTTGCGGCGCTTGGCTTGCCCTTGCCCCTGGTTGGGGTGCTGCTTGGTAGTCTGGGTCTGGGGACCTGCGCTGTGGCACTGTGGTATCTGGCTAAGCTCAGCCATGCCCCCGTGGCTGGCGCAATGTTGAGCTTGCTCTTGCCCCTCTCGCCCCTCCTGCTGGCTACCCTAGGGGCCGAAACGGTTCTCGTCATTGCACTTGTGCTCTGGGGCTTGTTGTTGGCCTGGCAAGGGCGGGTAGGGTTGGCGGGTCTGCTCATAGGGCTGGCCACCCTGACCCGGCCCGATGCCATCCTTGCAGTTGCCGTCATTGGGTTGCTGCTGCTGACGCGCTATGGTTTAGATCCGACGTTGCGCTTCGCAGTCGTGGTGATGCTCGTGATCACGCCGGTGATCTTGGCAACCTGGTGGTATTTTGGTGCACCCTTACCCACAACGTTGCAGACTAAACAGAGTCAGGCCTATATGGCCGATAGTCAGTCTTTTCTTGAGGGCCTGGGCCGCTATCTGGTGAGTCTTGGCCGTAGTCCTGGTTTCTGGCCGCTCTTGGTGCTGGCACCCCTGGGCCTAAGCACTGCCCTGACGCGGCCTGGCCCCCTCAATCTGGTACTGCTCTGGAGTTTGTTGCATGTGCTGGCCTATACGCTGTTAGGGGTGACGGCCTATTTCTGGTATTTTGCTCCGGCGATCACGGGTCTGGTTGTCGCGGCAGCCCTTGGCGCCCAATGGCTGGTTGAGCGGCTGAGGGTTCTTCTGGGACGACGTGCGACGGCTGGATTGATCGCCGTCGGCACGACGATGGTACTCTTTACCCACCTCCAAAGCGTAAGTGTTCTTGCGCAGGCGGATGATCTGCGTTTGCAGATCTATCGTCCTGCCGGTCAATGGCTTGCTGCCAATACCTCACCTGACGCACAGGTGGGGGCGCTCGAAGTCGGGATCATTGGGTTTTATGCCGAACGGCCCATGGTTGATTTTGCCGGGCTGATCCAGCCTGATGTGGCGGCTGTATTTCGGGCTGGGGGTGATTACTATGATGCCGCTCGGTATGCCCTTGCGCGCTACCAGCCAGCCTATGTGGTCAACCAGGAAACCTTGTTTCCCCTGCTGAGCGCTGATCCTACGCTGGCGACCGCCTGCCACGAAGTTGCCAGTTTCCCCGATCCACGGGCTGCAACCCCGCTCCAGATCTTTCAATGTATCTGGGAGTGATGCGTCTGGTGGTTAGGTTGCCCCGTCACGCGGTACTGCTAACAGCTTGGCATAGAGTTCTGGATCCAGCGGAGGAGCTTCGTAATAGCGCAGATTCGTTGTCAGATGCTCGACGGTGCGCATGCCGAGCACATTCACGGACACGCCAGCACTCGCTTGGACAAACTGGAGCGCAATTTCGATCAGTGGGCGTCCAGCCTGGTCAGCCAGTTCTTGAAACGCAGCAATCTGAGGCCATTTTGGGGTGAGATTACGCAGTTCCTCGATCGGCATCGGTTTGAGCAACCCGCCACCAAAACATCCTCGCGCCAGAATACCGATGCCTTGCGTCTGGGCCTGCGGCAACAAATGGTCGAGGGCTTCGCGATCAAGCAGACCAAAAGGCGTCATCACCGTGCTAATCTGGTCATGCTGGAGGGTCACCAGCCCGTCGTCAACCGAGTCGGCGGCAATCCCGTAGTAACGAATCTTGCCCTGCGCCTTGAGCCGTTCGAGCGGTTCGATGAACGCCCCGTTGCGGATAACCTCGGCTGATGGGCTGTGGAGTTGAAACAGATCGATATAATCGGTGCGCAGGCGTTTGAGGCTTGCTTCAACCGCAGCGATCAGGTACTCGGGCCGAAAATCTTGCTGCTGGATTTCACCCCGAATAGTGCCGGAAACCTGTTGCCGTCGCAATCCTAAGGCACGCACCAGTGGGCGTAGCAGTGGCTTGATCCGCGCCACGAATTTACGTTGGGGCGGCAGGATATAACCAGCTTTGGTAGCAATAATCACCTGGGAACGCCGCTTAGCAAAAACCTGCCCAAGCAAGTGTTCACTTTCGCCCTGGGCATACATATCGGCGGTGTCAAAAAAATTAATCCCATGATCTAGAACCTGATCGAGTAGGTAGCGCGGCCCTCCCCGTGAACGCTCGGCGAATACGCCCGCAATACGGGCACATCCTAAACCAAGTTCGGAAACCCGCAATGAAGTCTGACCTAACTGGCGATAACGCATCTCACAAACCTTCGCTAGAGATCACGGCCCAATTGTTCAGCTGCCCGAGCAGCCAGGGCCATAATCGTAAGGGTAGGATTCTTTTCCGGGCTAGTTGGAAAACAACTTGCATCACACACGACCACATTCGGAACATCGTAGAGTCGATTGTACCCATCTAGCATGCCATACCTGCGCGAGTGATGCATGCGGATGCCGCCACCATAATGTACGGCTGAGCCAGGAAAGAGTTGTGGTACAACCGGGTTGAGGGTGCATCGAAAGCCTGCTTCCTCCATCAGATTCAGCAGATGCTGCCGGCCTGCCTCCATGTTGGCGATTTCGTCCGATGTAAACTGCATCTGAATGTTCAGTCCGGGCATACCATACACATCAGGGTAAGTGGGATCGGGACGCACCCGTTGATCAAGCGTCGGGATCATCGTACCAAACATTTGCACCCCCACCTGATACGTTTTGAGTGGCGTGAGGCTGCGGAGTTTGTCAAGGGTCGCAGTTGCCCCTAATGTCCACGAGGTTGCCATTAAGGGGGCCGTGGTTCCATAGGGTTTGCGGGTTAAATAAATGGCTGGCGAAAGCGGGGGTAGCGGACGATCGGTCGTAAATGACCACCATTCACGCGGGTGATCGTGCATATAGCGCCCCAGCAAGCCCTCGCTATTCCCCAAGCCCTGTGGAAAGTCACTACTCGTTGAATTAAACAGTAAACGGATTGAATTGAGGGTCCCGCAAGCCACCACAACCGCCGCTGCGTTGATCCGCTCATGGGTTTGCTTCTGCTGATCGTAGTAGACGACGGCTTGCACCCGCCGCTGTGCGCCTGACCACTCAAGCTGAAGCGCCGTCGCCCCTAACCGAAGTTCGAAGTTCGGTTTGCGCATCAACGGAGTCACCAGGTTGGTGAAACTGTTAAACGCTGTGCCACGCCGAGCCACAAGAAAGGGCGGGCCATCAGCCAGGGGCAGCGCCGTAAGCAATTGTCCGTGCTGAGTTGCTACCTTAGCAACAGTATTCCAGGCCCCCGGTAGTCCACGCTGGTAACGCATGTTGGTCGGCGGCAGCGTAGGTGTAACGTGGGTGCCAGCCGTGACGATGAGGACGGCTTCGGCCTCCGTATAATAGTTGACAAGATCGTTATAGACCACCGGCCACTGGTAACATTCGTGCAGGCTGACTCCATCCTGAAAATCTGCCTCCGAGAAGCGAGGTACCGCTCCTGTCCATTGGTTGGATAAGCCTCCCGGCCCAAGATGGTAATGCCACACTGTATTTGGATCACCAGTGCTCGTGAAGATGGGTTTGGGGTTGGTCTGATAAGCGGCATGCTTCCGTCCCATGTTGCGCCCAAAAATCCGCACTAAGGCACCCTTGGGGAGCACCGAGCCTGCTTCTAGCATCGTCACCGGTAGGCCCTGCTTCACAAGCGTGCGTGCCGCCATTGCTCCCGCTGGCCCACTGCCAATAACCACAATCCGTCGTTCATCCCGCATGATCCCTCCCTCATATCAATGACTGCATACGCATCATAGCAACTCAAGCTATTACGCAAATGAATAAAGCAGGCTGTTTTTTATTCTGAATATGACTTTTTTTTAACCCGTACTGATACAACATCGCTGGGTAAGTCTATGGTTTATGTGCCTTGTGCCGACGCATCCCCCGCCAAACCCCACCGCCAGAGGCCGCTTACGCAACCGCCCTAGGCGTGATGCGCTCTTACTCATGTATCCGTTCAGGCCCCCCCGGCAGGAAGCAGTTTCGGGGCAGGTTGATTCGCCCAATACGCAGTAACCGCCGCGATCAGGTACGGCAACAGGGGACGCTCGTGCTGCTGACAGGTTGCGCTGACC
>JBLWKA010000012.1:68912-72376 GCA_048381555.1 Oscillochloridaceae bacterium umkhey_bin13 | reverse complement strand
CGACGCGAGGGTCTGGGAGAACATGGTTCTCCCAGGAGCTTAGCCCGACGCGAGGGTCTGGGAGAACATGGTTCTCCCAGGAGCTTAGCCCGACGCGAGGGTCTGGGAGAACATGGTTCTCCCAGGATCGTTGCTGGCGGTAGCGAGCGGCAGCGAAGCTACCGCCAGCAGTTTCCTTACCCCCGATTCACAAAAAAATAGATCGTCAATCCGACGCTAATCACAATCACCAGGCGGCGAATATAGATCGGCTTGATCTGACGGGCAATTGCCGCCCCGCCGTAGCCCCCAATAATCGCACCGACTGCCATCAGCAGCGCCGCAGGCCACTGTACCACCCCTGCCAGCGCAAAGGTGACCACCGCAATCCCGTTGACCAGCCCGGCTTGCAGGGTCTTCAGGGCATTCATTTCGTGAATATTGTCCAGCCCAAGCAGACTGAGCACGGCCAGGGTCAGGATTCCCAGTCCGGCCCCAAAAAAACCACCATAGACCGCAATCGCAAAATAGAGCACCAGAATGCCAATGCGCTGCGCCCGGTTCCCTTCACGGCTCGCGTTCCGTGACAAGTGGCGGGTCAGGCGGGTGATCTGCGGACTAAAGGTAAACACAACCGTTGCTAACAGCAGCAGGTAGGGAATAAGCTGCTCGAAGACAGACTCGCGGGTCTGCAACAGAATCAAGGCCCCAATCAGGCCCCCAACTAAACTGATCACACTAAAGAGGACAATCCCATTGCGTTGGGTTGCTAACTCACGCCGATAGGCCCCGACACTCGCCACCACTCCCGGCCAAAGGGCCACCGTATTGGTTGCATTGGCACTAATCGCAGGTACCCCGGCCAGCAACAGCGCCGGAAACGAAATAAAACTGCCGCCACCCGCCACCGCATTGATCGCCCCCGCCGCGATCGCACTCACGAACAAAACCCCGAACTCAAGCCAACCCATGAAGCGACACCTCGTTGATAAGTAGATATTTGACTAGTGTAACATCTTTTGGCATGAGTGTGATTTGGTTGTGCAAAGCCCGCCTGCGCGGGCTCATCAGGCCACGCAGGTGGCCTTCGCAGGCCATAGCCGAGGCCGTTCACGCCCACGGCACGGGCACGTCGCTACGTTTGCCAGCCGAATCACTACAGCAGCCCTGAGCCAAACAAAATGCACGATAATTCCGCAGCGTCGCTGCACTTTTGTGTTACACTTATTTACGTTCAGATTGTCACAAGCAAGTAGTCCAAGGAGGTACACGGTCATGAGCTGGCGCTCATCGCAAAGCCCCCGTCCGAGCCGTCCGTCCTCGTCCGGAAGTGGTGGTCCACCTTTGCTTGACCCGGTGTTGCAAGGTCTAATCATTGCAACGCTCACAATTGGTGTGGTGGCTCTCGGGCTTGCTGCCGCGCTTGGCGGCACCCTCGGCCAGGGCGGCACCCAGACCGGGCAGACTGCTCCAACTGCCGCCCCGCGGCCCACCGCCCCCCCAGTCGCAACCATGCCACCCGCAGGTACTCAGCCGACCGCCGCCCCGAGCGGCCCGGCAACAATTCCCACCGAACCACTCGGCCCGGCTCTGGCGAGCGGGAGCGGACAGGCGATCACGATCGGCTCGGCTGGCGATGCCCTGGCCTTTGATCTGACCTCGGTCAGCGTGCCGAACGGGCTGGTCACCTTGACCTTCGTGAATAACGCGACGGCGGTGCAGCACAACTGGGTGCTGGTACAGGGTGACGATGTTGTGGCTTCGGCAGTCAACGATGCGGCGCAGGATCAGGTACGGGCGACCCGTAATGCGGCGGGGGCCGTTCCGCCTGCCGACACCCCGGGGCTGCTTGTTTCCACGCACATGCTTGACGCCGGTGATTCGACCACCTTTACCTTCGAGACCCCAGGCCCGGGTACGTACAAGTTTATCTGTACCTTCCCTGGGCACTACCTGGCTGGTATGGTCGGTGAGTTGGTTGTGAATTAGGCGCTACGTGCGCTGAATGAATGGGGTGTGGGGCTTCGGCTCCACACCCCATTTGTTTTGGGAAAACTCTACCCCTTGACTCTGACGTTGCGTGATAGTGTACCATCGTCTCCGAAGAGGTTCGATGATGTACACCGTGAAGCAGCTTGCCCAACTGGATGGGGTCAGCGTGCGAACTCTGCATTACTACGACGAGATTGGTCTACTCAAACCGGCGTCGGTTGGCGCGAATGGCTACCGTTACTACGAAGAAACTGACCTGTTTCGGCTCCAGCAGATCCTCTTCTTCCGGGAGCTTGATTTGGGGTTAGAGCAGATCAAGCAGATTATTGTGGCCCCGGACTTCGATCTGGTGACGGCGCTCCAAACCCACCGTCACGCCCTGGAAGCGAAGATCAGCCGCTTACAGCAACTGATCGTGACCGTGGATCGCACGATCATGCATCTAGTTGGGGAAATGAAGGTACGCACCATGGACAAAGTATTCGAGGGGTTTAATGAAGAGCAGCAGCGGCAGTATCAAGAGGAAGCCGCTCGCCGCTAATCTGGCTCGGCGCATGGCCCTCTTCGATGTGACTATCCCACAGCGCCGTTGCGCCGACCTGATGGTGTCAACCGCAACCATGAAGCAATTGTGCAGCCTATTGACCAAGATTCGCTATCATCATTTGCTCTATGACGAGTTTGGCCTGCGCGAGATTGATCCGACCGGCGGGCGCACCGCGATCAATCTGTACGGGCCTCCTGGTACGGGCAAGAGTCTCGCAGCCGAAGCGTTTGCCCACGATCTTGGCATGGGCCTGATCCGGGTAAACTATGCCGCTATCGAGTCTAAATATGTGGGCGAGACATCCAAGAATATCAAGGCTGCCTTCCAAAAGGCCAAAGAAGCTGGTGCAGTGCTCTTTTTTGATGAAGCCGACGCGATTCTTGGGCGACGGCTAAGCAACGTTACCCAGAGCACGGATCATGCCGTCAATGTTAGCCGTGCTGTTGTCTTACTGGAACTCGATCCGTTCAGCGGGGTGACGATCTTTGCTGCCAATTTGGCGGCTAACTACGACCCGGCGTTTGTGCGCCGCATCCTCGGCCATATCGAAATGCCCATGCCCGACGCCGAGACCCGGGCGCGGCTCTGGCGGGCACACATCCCGCCCCGGCTTCCAGCCAGGTTGAATGAGGCCGACTGGGCGGCTCTGATCGAGCGTACCGAAGGTCTGGCGGGTGGCGACATTCTGAACGCAGTGCTCTACGCCGCAGCATTGGCGGTGGAGCGGGAAGGGCCAGCCTGTACCATCACCCGCGACGATTTTCTGGGCGCGATTGAAGCAGGTCGTCACGCCAACCGGGCTGTTGGAGTTACGGCCTAACAGGTGAACACGCAGTGGGGGGGGGGGGGGGGGGCCGCCCCCCCCCCCCCCCCCCCCCACGGGGGGGGGGGGGGGGGGCGGGGGGGGGGGGTGTGCCCACCAGCGGGGGCCCCCCCCCTCAAAAAC
>JBLWKA010000012.1:43968-68902 GCA_048381555.1 Oscillochloridaceae bacterium umkhey_bin13 | reverse complement strand
GCGGGGCGGTGTGCGCGGAGGCCGCCCCGCCCGCGGGTGTGCGCTTATTCTCCACCGGCCGCGCCCGGCGCGGGGGGGGGGGGGGGGGCGCCCCCCCCCCCCCGCCCCACCAATCTTACGCTGGGGTAGACAGTGCGTAGGGTTGCTGTTCACGCAAAGGGGTTCGCCGCCACAGATAATTCCGGGCTTGCGAAACCAGAATATCGCCCGTCATTCGCATCTGGGTCAGCCAGGGGGCCGGGGCCATCTGCTTGTGCATATAACTATCGAAGGTCAGGCGCTGCACATCAGGGTTGCGACACATTTCGGTAAAGACTTCCATCTGGCGCTCGTTGCCATACCCCCAGCGCTGAAGCCAGCGCAGGAAGGTGTACATCGTGCCGTACTCTTGCCACCAGATCTTCTCGTACTGGCGTAGATTCGCCGCCGTTGGTGCATCAAGGTGGCGCGCCAGGGTCTGCGCGGCAAGCTGTCCACTCTTCATGGCCCAATAGATGCCTTCGCCCGATGTGTGTACCACCAGGCCAGCCGCATCACCAATCAGCATTGCCCGGTCGAAGGCCATCTGCTTGCGCGGTTCCATGGGCAAGGCGTGGGCTTCGCGGAGCAGCAACCGCCCGCCATCAAGGGCCGAACCCAACCGAGTTTTGAGGTTGGTGAGCAGGGTTTTGGCCTGATCGGTGTGACCTGGTCCCGCGCCAATGCCAACCGCAATATGGTCGCATTTGGGGAACGCCCAGGCATACAGATCGGGACTCACTTCTTGGCCAAGGTACAGATCTGCGGTCTCCTCCCAACGGGCCATCTGGCTATCCGGCAGCGCAATGCGCTCCTGGATTGCCACTGCCCGTGGCAGATTGGGCAACCCCAACATACGAGCGGTGGGCGAATAGGCTCCATCGGCTCCAATCACCACATCGGCAGTAATCGTATGTTCGCTACCATCAGCCATTAAACGATAGCGGGCATTGACGCCCTTAGGGGTCACTTCCAGGCCGGTCAACTGCCCATGGATCAGGCTTGCACCGCGGGCCTGCGCCCGTTCGCGCAAAAAGCTATCAAAGACCTCGCGGCGCACCATCGCCACAAAATCATCGCTGCCAGGAATACTGCCAGCCACGGGCACCTGCGTCTCTTGACCCGAGGGCGAGACGATCAAGCAGTTTTTGACTTTGCGATCAATCAGACTCTGGGGCAGATCAAACTCACTGAAAGCAGCCGGAGGCACAGCCCCGCCACATGGCTTGGCGCGACGTAACTCCTTCTCGATCAGTACCGTTTCGATCCCTAACCCCCGCAGCGTGATCGCCGCCGTTGCCCCACCGACCGAGGCCCCCACGATCAGAACGCGTTGCGTCATAATTCCAGCCTTTCGTAGCCCTAAGAGAGCGGGGGCCGAGCCCCCGCTACGCCACCTTAGTGTAGCACACGCCTATGCCATGAGGAGGTTAGCTTGCCAGGCCAATTGCGGCTGCCAGCATGCCCCAGACAAACAGCATAATCGCGGTTGCGTTGAAGAAGACTTCGTTATGTTCGGGGTCGCGGATAAAGCGCACGTTGGGGATACTCTGGGCGGCGAGCAACAGGGCAACCACACCAGCGGCAATCGGGTGGCCCCACCAGAAGAGTAGGCCAATCACGCCAAGCTGGGCTACACCCATAATCACGACGACCATCCGGGCAGCGGTCTGCTTGCCATACTGTACCGGAATGGAGCGAATGCCCATCTGGGTATCGCCCTTGATACTCTTAAAGTCATTCACGGTCATAATACCGTGGGCACCTAACGAATAGAGCAGGGCAATCGCGACACTCTGACCAGTCAGGGTTGCGAAAGCGACCCCACCAGCCATCCAGGCCAGCCCTTCATACGAAATCGCCACCAGCGCATTGCCAAACCATCCATTGCGTTTTGCTCGGATCGGCTTGAGGCTATAGGCAATTGCGCAGATCAGGCCAAGGCCAACAAAAAGAGCGACCTGGCCGCCCAAAAAGAGCGCCATCATTGTGCCGAGCCATGTCAGGATAATCGTGAGCAGATAGACTTGGCGTAACGAAACCTGGCCGGAAGGAATGAGCCGCTGCGGTTCATTGATCGCATCCACATCACGGTCACAATAATCGTTGATCACCTGCGACAGCCCGGTCAGGATCGGACCAGCCATTAAAATACCGATCAGCAGGCGCACAAGTACCGCTGGATCCCAACTGAGCGCTCCACTGGCAACCGCACCACAGAGGAACGCCCAACCCGGCGCAAACCAGGTGATCGGCTTCATCAACTTGATCGAGTTGCGCAGGGTAGTACGAAACCCACCGGCAACCGGGGTCAACGGGGCGGTGACCGGAGTCGCGGTGGGTACCAGGCCTGAACCTTTGTGGATGTCACTCATTGACGGCTCGTTTCTAGGGCGGCGAGGTGGATCGTGCCAGGAACCGTACCATGCTCCCGACACGATCCAGGAACCTTACCGCAAGACAAGAGGGGCACGTGCTACCGGCCACGGAGTGCCGGCGGCAGGACCACAACACCAGCATCACCGGGGGGGATTTCCATTACTGCACCACGCGGGATCGTCGCACCCTGGTGACAGGTGTAGCAGCCTGGAACGTTATAGAGCTGTCCGTCACCAAGGATCTGATAGGAGAAGCGGCTTGCCCCACCTTGCAATGCCGTGGGCAGCGCATCGTGAGGAACAGCCCCGTAGGTTGTCCAATTCTCGGCCAGCCAGGTGGTCAACAGCATCATCTGCTGGGCTTTAAGCTTGTTATAGCCGGAGGCCTCATTGACCAGATTGCCTGCTGCATCAAGTTCGTAGGCCAGGAAGTTGCGCGAATTGTGACAGAAGGTGCAGCCTACCCCAAGTGACCAACCCTGGTAGTTCATCACGTTCTGATTGATCGTGACTTGTTCCTGGGTGCGACCACCATCTTTGGTAAGGGCGAGTGAACCGCGACCACTTTCGGGATCGCTGGCAACAAACGGGCGCCAGACCTGATAGTTATAGATATACCAGGCCGTTGCGTCCTGCAGACTGATCGGGCCTCGCAGGGCTTCGGGCTTAAGGGCTGGATTGAGGATTGGCACGCCATTTTCATCAAGCGGATCCACCGTCACCGGAATGTCGGGGATGCTCTTAATGAACTGCGGTCCAAAAGACTCGAGGTTCTGCGGGGCATTGTTGTGGCAGGTTGCGCACTGCACATAGTTCCCGCGCCAGTTGGGCAGGTCAACGATGAACTGAGAGTTCACATCGCTCACCAGATACAACATGTTGCGGGCCGCGATCTTCTCCGGGTAGGTGTCGGCGGCAAAGTTGTTCAGATCATGGCAGTACTGGCAGCCCACACCCATGGCTCCCGAAACATACTGCTGCATGTAGGTCCAAACTTGGGCCGAATTCATCCCAATCAGCACCTGCACATTCACGGTGTTGGGATACTCTTCCACCCAGGCCTGTCCTGCCTGAACACCTTCGATCCACGCGGTCTCACCAAGCCAGGCCGGACGACCATCAGCCTGCGGATTGGGGGCTGCGGTGGTGATCACCTTGATGCCCTCACTGGGACTCCAGGGGGCTCGGGCGGCTTCTGCCAGGGCGATTGCCGGGGCATCAGCGGTGCGAACCAAGCTGTAGATCCACCAGAAGGTAGCCGTAGTGATGAGGGCTACGATGATCCCGACGGCCACCGAGACGAAGATCGCCGCTTGCCGGTCAGTTGGACGGGTGGGCGATTGCATAGAGGTCTCCTCAACTCCAGGTCAGCGACCCAAATAAGCAAACGCGAGGGGTAGCGCCGACAAGCGGGGGCTGAACATGACAGGGCGGCGCTCAGAACTTAGAAAAGGGGCTGGGGCGGGCGAAGGGGTTGCGCTGGTTGGCCAGGGGAGAAAGATCAGCGCTTCCGTGGGTTGGCCCTTAGTATACACCCGATATTTCTACAGGTCAATTTTTTGTTTTATGTGCAAAAGAAGTGCAAATAGGGGTGTTCTAAGCCAACAGCCGCCAGCAGGGTCTGCTGGCGGCTGTTGGTCCGTTGATGACGCTTGCGCGTGCCTGCAACGCCGCGGCAGAGGATTACCTTAGCCGAGCAAGGCACTCACATAGAGGAAGATGAGCGAAACGGGATTGCCTGCGAGATCAAGGTTGTCGAGCCAGTTGTAACGGGTCGAGCTCAACACAATGAAGTGGATGAGCAGAGCAACCACGAACCCGAGGATCGTGAAAATCACGATGTTGGTGCGAACCGAGCTGCGTGAGGGCATAATCCACTCCTTAACGATTACAGGACGATTGAACCGACAGCGAGGGGAAGCCTAACGACCTGCCAATCGTCTTCTGTAACCCGGCTTCAGCTAGAAGCCAGCGTTCAGCCAAGGACGCCAGAGCCAGACGAACAGATGGGCGAACGCGGCAATGACGCCAAAGGCCCAGAACGATTTGACCACGATATCGTGGACAAGCCAATCCTGGTTGTTGAACAGCGACCGCCATTTCACAGGAACCAGATCGTCGTCGTCGCGCATGGGCGAACCTCCTTACAGGCGAGAGCTACGGACTAAGCACCAGGTACGACTAGCGTGCCTGGCAGCTATCGTCGCACCATCCGAACCCATTCGTGGGTTGGAAACAAGAGGTTTTGCATACGATGTAAAAACCTTATGCTGAGGTAAATTATATAGGAGTCAAGAGAAAATGTCAATCTGTTGCTTTTAAGCAAAATCTAGCTCCATCCGAAGGGCTTTCCGCTGATCCCAGATCGGCGATCGGCCTCCAGACCTACGTCGCTTCCAGGCCACAGTGCTATACTCCAGAGGGCGCCCCTCGGGCGCTACTTTGTGTCGGTAGAATGACGCCCCATCTGCCAAAGGAGCCCTATGGCAAATATGCGCTACTTGTTCCCGTATTTGCGTCGCTATCGCTGGAGTTTGCTGGCTGGGCTGCTCTGTGCCATGATTGGAGCTTCGGTCAGTGCGTTGGGGCCGTATATTCTGCGCCTGGCAATTGATGATCTGGCGGGCGGCGGGATTGTGCTTGAGGCCCTGGGGCGCTTTGGGCTGATGCTTGTTCTGGTGGCCCTCGCCGATGGGGTCTTCAAGTTTATTCAGCGTATGTTGATCGCCGGGGTTTCGTATGCGGTTGAATACGATCTGCGCAACGAGCTGTTTGTTCGCCTGATGGGGCTGGACCAGGGCTTCTTTGGGCGCAACCATACCGGCGACCTGATGGCCCGCGCTACCAACGATTTAAGTGCGGTGCGCCAGTTTCTGGGGCCGGGTCTCAATGGTACGGCGACCGCGCTGCTGACCTTTGCCGCCGCCGCGACCCTGATGCTGATGATGAATGTGACCCTGGCTCTGGTGGTCTTGTTGCTGCTGCCCCTGACCACGCTGATCTTTGTGCTGGTTGGCAACCGGATGCGCGTCACCTTCACCAAGGTGCAGGATCAGTTCGGTGCGATCTCGACCCGGGTACAAGAAAATTTTTCGGGGATTCGCACGATCAAAGCCTATGCTCAGGAAGAGGCCGAGTTGGCGGTGTTTGCTCAGGATAACCTGCGCTACCGCGAATTGAATCTGCGCTATGTGCTCTTGAGTGGCATGCTCTGGCCGATGATGACCCTTTGCCTTGGTCTGGTTGCCGCTTTGACCCTGCTGGTCGGTGGGCGGCTGGTGGCGGCCGGTGAACTGACGATTGGACAGTTGGTGCAGTTCAATGCCTACCTGGGCTTGCTCAGTTTTCCGATGATTATTTTGGGCTGGATGGTCTCGCTCTATCAACAGGCTGTGGCCTCAATGGGCCGCTTGATCGAGGTGTTGCGCCAGGAAGCAACGATTGTGAGTCCCCCCGAAGCGCTGGCGTTGCCCAAGCCCCGGGGCGACATCGAACTGCGCGGGGTGAGCATTCGTTATGCCGATGAACTGGCCCATGCGAATGGCGATCCGCTGCCAGTGCGTCACGATGCCTGGATGCTGCGTGAGATCTCGTTCCATGTTCCGGCGGGTAGTTCGCTGGCGATTGTAGGGGCCACCGGAGTTGGCAAGACGACCCTGGTCAATCTGCTGGCCCGGGTGCGCGATCCCGACGAGGGTGTGGTGCTGGTGGATGGGCACGATGTGCGTACGCTCGATCTGACTGATCTGCGCCGTGCGGTGGGCTATGTCCCGCAGGAGACCTTCCTCTTTAGTGTGCCCTTGCGCGAAAATGTGGCCTTTGGGCTTGGTGATCGGGCCGATCATCCCGATCTGGACGAGCGCCTCGACCACGCGGTTCAGGTTTCGCGGCTTTCGAATGATCTGGAACAGTTCCCCGACGGCCTGGACACCATGGTCGGCGAACGGGGTGTGACCCTGTCGGGTGGGCAGAAGCAGCGGGTGGCGATTGCCCGTGCCGTCTTGCGTGACCCGGCGATTCTTGTGCTTGATGATGCGCTGAGCAGTGTGGATACCCATACGGCGGCCCAGATTCTGGCCGGGCTGCGTGAGGTGATGCAGGGTCGGACGAGCATTATTATTGCTCAGCGGATTGCCACTGTGCGCGACGCCAATCAGATCATTGTGCTTGACGAAGGGCGCATCGTTGAACGTGGCACCCATGCCAGCTTGCTCCGGGTCAGTGGTCGTTATGCCGAAATGTACCGGCGTGAGTTATTGGAAGCTGAGCTGTCGGAATAGGGTGAGGAACTGGGGAGGTGGGGAGGTGTGGCGCAGCTTTTGAGCCATACCTTTAAGGATGCAGAGGGAGCACAGGTATGAGTCGTGGGTTTGATGATGATGTGATCCTGGGCAAAGCCTACGACGGTCGTTTGATCCGGCGCATGGCGGTCTTTGTGGCTCCGTACTGGCGGCGGGTGGCGCTGGCAGTGGTGCTGTTGATCGCGGCCGCTCTAACCGAGCTTGGCCCGCCTTTGCTGGTGCAGCAGGCGATTGACGGGCCGATCAGTGCCGGTGAACTTGACGGCCTGTGGCAGATCTTTGCGATCTATCTGTTGCTGCTGGTGGCCAATTTTGGTTTGCGCTACAGCCATACCTACCTGATCAACAAGGTCGGGCAGACCGTGATGCTCGATCTGCGCACGCATCTGTTTCGGCATATGCAGCGCTTAAGCCTGAGTTTTCATGATCGCAATCCGGTTGGCCGTCTGCTTACCCGGATCACGAATGATGTTGATGCGCTGAATGAGTTTTTGACCCAGGGGCTGGTCTTGATCCTGGCCGACCTGATCACCTTGATTGGGATTGTGACGATCATGTTTGTGCTGAACTGGCGACTCGCCCTCGTCAGCCTGGTGACTCTGCCAATCCTGGCTTTGATTGTGGCCTTCTTTCAACGTTTGATGCGCGATACCTACCGTTTGGTACGGCAGCGGTTGGCGATGATCAATGCCTACCTGAACGAGCAGATTGGTGGCGTGCTGGTGACGCAGCTGTTTGGGCGCGAGCGGACCAGCCGGACGCACTTTGCCCATCTGGGCGAGGACTACTTGCAGGCCAATATGCGCTCGGTGCTGATCTTTGCGGTGTTTATGCCAAGTGTGCAGTTGATGGCCGCCATCGCCAGTGGCCTGCTGCTCTGGTGGGGTGGTCAGGGCGTGTTGGCGGGCTGGGCGTCGTTGGGTATGCTCGTGGCGTTTGTGCAGTACACCCAGCGTGCCTTCGAGCCGATCCGCAACCTGGCCGAACGGTATACCATTCTGCAAGCGGCGATGGCCTCGGCTGAGCGGATCGTGCAGGTGCTTGATACCGAGGAAGAGGTGCGCGACCCGGCGCAACCGGTGCAACTCCCGCTGCCAGTGCGCGGGGCGATCACGCTCGAAAACGTGGTCTTTGGGTATGATCCAGACGAGCCGGTGTTGCGCGGGATTTCGTTGCACATTCCGGCGGGTCAGGCGGTTGCGATTGTGGGGGCCACGGGTGCAGGCAAGAGCAGCCTAGTGGGCTTGTTGGCGCGTTTTTATGATGTGCAGGGCGGGCGGATTTTGCTTGATGGCGTTGATATTCGCACTGTGGCCCAGCGTGAATTGCGCCGCCATATTGCGGCCGTGCCGCAGGATCCGGTCTGTTTTTCGGGCACGATCATGAGCAATATTCGCTTGCACAGCCCCGAACTTGATGCGGCACGGGTGCGCTGGGCCGCCGAAACGGTCAATGCGGCGAGCTTTATCGAACGCCTGCCGGGCGGATACGACTATGAAGTGCGCGAACGGGGTGCCAATCTTTCGATTGGGCAGCGCCAGTTATTGGCTTTTGCGCGGGCCTTGGCCTTCAACCCCGAAGTGCTGCTGATGCTCGATGAGGCAACCAGTAGTGTAGATACCGCAACCGAAGTCTTGATTCAAGAGGCGCTCGAACGGATGCTGCACGGACGGACGAGCATCATCATTGCGCACCGGCTGAGCACGATCCGCCATGTGGATCGGATCATTGTGTTGCACAAGGGTAAGGTGGTCGAAGATGGTAGCCACGACGAGTTGTTGGCCCGGCGCGGCTACTACCATCGGCTCTATCAGTTGCAGTTCGCGGAGCAGAACCAGTTGACGGGGTAATCCCAATTACGGCAATCCAACCTTTCAGCTTGACCGTTCTGCTCCTACCGCTGCGTCGGGCTGATGAGTTTTACGTATTCATTTGGGTAGACGCCCGTGCCGTGGGCGTAAACGCCTCGGCTATGGGAAGCAAAGACCGCCTGCGCGGCCTATCCCTCAAGCTGCTTTGAATATTACCGCGCCGTCCAGCCGAGGGCCATTTCGTACACCGAGCCAGTCATGGTGGCAGCGGCATCAGAGCAGAGGAAGCCGATCAGCCCCGCGACCTCGGCTGGCTCGATCAGGCGCTTGATGGCGGCTGGTTCGAGCATAACTTTTTCGATGACCTGTGCTTCGGGAATACCCCGGGTGCGGGCCTGGTCGGCGATCTGCTTTTCGACCAGCGGGGTACGTACGTAGGCTGGGGCGATCAGGTTGACGGTAATGCCGTGCGGGCCACCTTCGAGGGCGGCGGTGCGGGTCAGCCCCAGCAGGCCATGTTTGGCGGCAATGTAGCCCGCCTTGAAGGGCGAGGCACGCAAACTGTGGATCGAGCCAAGGTTGATCACCCGGCCCCAGCCGCGCTGCTGCATATGGGGCCAGGCGTAACGCAGCAATAGGAATGGGGCGGTGAGCATCACAGCGAGCATGTGATCCCAGCGATCTTCGGGGAAATCAACAATCGCGTCAATATGCTGATAGCCCGCATTGTTGACGAGTACATCAAGCTGGCCGAAATGTTCGACGGTAACGTCAATCACACGGCGGCATTCGGTGCGTTGGGCCAGATCAGCCCCGATAAAGATGCCCCCGACGGCTTCGGCAACAGCCTGGCCGCCACTCTGCGGCAGGTCTACGACGGCGATACGATAGCCCGCTGCGGCCAACTGTTCGGCCACGGCCTGACCAATCCCACTGGCGGCCCCGGTTACGACGGCAACCCGTCCGGTCATCGTTGACTCCTTTCCCGTCTTATACCAATGATCTGTACTGCTTTATGAGGTTGGCCCAGCACGGACGCCTCCTGATCATTGCCGCCTTCGCCGCAGGGCGTCCCTTCCGTCGATGGCGCTCATTCCCGAACCCTGGCCAAAACGTCTTGACACATCGAACGCTCGTGCTGACACCTGTTTACCGCATTCCAATGCGGCGTAGCAAAAAACCTATAGTTGAAAGGGCTCCCCGGCCCCCCTCCCCCTCACAGGTTTACGGGCGGGCAGAACGTTTGGGCTTCGCACGAGTTTGCAGCGTTGTGATGCGCTGAAAGCCCTCACCCCCTGTCCCCCTCTCCCGGAGCAGGGAGAGGGGGGACTTCGATGCGAGTCTGTGCCGTTCTGATGCCGTCCGGGGTGTCTGTCGCATACATTTTCTGTCCGTCCTTAAACCCTCACAGGGTGGCGGGGGAGGGGCTGGGGGAGGGGGGCCGGAAGGGGCGCACTGTGCCAACCGTGTGAAGCAATACCATTATCCTTGAGGATACCGCATTACGGGTGTAGGGACGCAGCATGCTGCGTCTGATGTTAATCGGCGGTCTGGGTTTGCAGGGTACGGCGTGAGCCATCGGTGTAGGCCCGGAGTTCGGGGGTGGCAGCGGCAACGCCGCCAGTTATGAAGATGCAGGCCAGCCCACCAACCGCAACCGAGAGCGGTGCCCCGAGCAGGCGTGCCGCGATGCCGGCTTCGATCTCGCCCAATTGGGGCCCACCAGCGAAGAAGAGCATGTTGACCGCAACCATGCGTCCGCGTAACTCGTCGGGGGTTTCGAGATTGCGGATTGTCCCGCGTACGACCATGCTGATCGTATCGGCGGCCCCGTTGAGGGCGAGCATGGCGAGTGAGAGCCAGAACGAGGTTGAGAGGCCGAAGATCACGGTGCTGAGTCCGTAGATCGCTACGGCCCAGAGTAGCAATGGCCCCTGGCGGCGTCCGGCTCCAAACCAGGAAGTTGTGATGCTCGCGAGCACGGCTCCAACCGAGGGCGCGGCGAAGAGCAGCCCCATGCCTTGCGGCCCGACCTGCAAGATCTCTTCGGCAAAGAGGGGTAACAGGGTGGTGGCGGCACTAAAAAAGGTCGCCAGAAAATCCAGGAGCATGGTACTCCAGATCAGCTTATGGCGACGCACAAAACGCAGCCCCTCAAGGGCGGCATGCAGACTCACATCGCGGCGTTCGGTGGCGGGCGGACGCGAGCGCATCAGTGCCAGGGTGGAAATGATCACCAGGAAACTGGCGGCATCGATCCAATAGACTGGCGCAACCCCGGCCCCGGCGATGATCAGGCCGCCGATAGTTGGGCCGAGGACGGTGGCAAGTTGCCAGGCCGTAATGTTGAGACTGAGCGCACCGGCAAGGTGTTCACGGGGCACCAGGGTGGGCACGATGGCTTGGCGGGCGGGCAGGCCGAGGGTATTGGCGGCGGCAGCCAGGGCAGTTACGGCATAGATTAGCCAGAGCGAGGCCTGATCGAGACTGGTCGCCAGACCGAGAGTGAGCGCACAGATCAGCATTGCGATCTGGGCTCCGATCATCAGCTTGCGGCGATCAAACGCATCCGCGAGCACGCCCGCCCCAAGCGCCAGGAGCACCAGCGGAATAAGGCGGGCCGCCCCGAGCATCCCAAGGGCGAGCGGGTCACCGGTAAGTTGGTAGATCTGCCAGGCCACAGCGGTACGGCTCATCTCGGTGCCGGTGAGCGAGACGAGGTTGCCGAGCCAGAGCAGGCGAAAATCGCGCGACTGAAAAGCCGCGAGTGGTCGCTGCTGCACCATAGAATGATTGACTAATCAAGGAATCGAGACTTCGCTCATTATAGCATTAATTCTGGCAATGATGATGGCTGAAGCTTTACTGCTGCAGGGCCTGCGCAAGGTTCTTGTGACTCCGTTGTGCAGGCCAGTGGTGTGGGATGACATCCGCTATATCACCCCGAGAATCCGATGGCTCGCAGGCCAGTGGTGCAGAGCGAAACCAGTGCGGTTGCGCCGCCCCATGGTCACCCCGAGTATCCTATGGCCCGTCGGCCAGTGGTGCTGGGATGACATCCGATATGTCATTAGGAGCGCAGCGAGGGGTCTTCCGTGCGGATCAGCGAAGATGCCGAACGAAGCGCAGCGCAGCGCAGTGAGGCATGACATTGGGCGCTGCGCTCCGTTCGACGTGACCATAGCGTTTGTTGCTTAGGAGCGCAGCGAGGGGTCTTCCGTGCGGATCAGCGAAGATGCCTCACTGCGCTACGCTCGGCTCGGAATGACAAGGATGGCGCTGCGGCTCCGTTCGGCATGTATCGTACGGGCGTCTCCTGCTACTCCCCCAGATCCTTGAGCACAATCGGGCGGGTGCGGGGAGCCGCATTGGTGGGCAGCAGCAGCGAGAGCGTGCCAGCGGTCAGGATGAAGGCCACCGAGGCCCAGAGGCAGACGACGAGGCCGTCATAGGGGCCAGTCTGGGCGCCAAGTTGATAGAGCAGCCCAGAGAGTACGGTGCCCGCAAGGCGGCCCATCGCGTTGGCCATATAGTAAAAGCCCACATTCATTGCGACTTTATCGCCATCGGTATAGGCCAAGATCAGATAGCTATGCACCGCCGAGTTGAGCGCAAAGACGACCCCGAAGGCGAGCAGGCCGATGACGACCGAGAGAGCGGGAGCAATGCTATTCATCAGGGCGAGGGCAATCGCGGCAGGAAAGACCGCCAGCCCGAAGGCCAGCCCGGTTGCGGTGCGGCCATCAGGTTCGTTGGCACCCTCGACGCGGCGGCGGATCAGGCCCGGTGTGGAAGCCTGCACCATGCCATAGCCAATGGTCCAGGCCGCCATAAAACCGCCAGCCAGCCAGAAATTCCAGTCGAGCACACTGATAAAAAAGACTGGCAACGCAACGACGAACCAGACATCGCGGGCACCAAAGAGGAAGATGCGGGCGGCGGCGAGCATATTCACGGCCCGATTGTGCGAAAACATCTGGGTGAACTTGGCCTGCTCATTGGGCGTGCCCAGGTCGCCTTTGATCAGGATCAAGGCCAGCACCAGGGCCACAAGCACAATCCCGCCGAGGATCAGCAGAGCGGTTTGGAAGCCAACCAGCGTGAGCAGCAGGGCACCCAGAAAGAAGCCGACCCCCTTGATCGCATTCTTCGAGCCAGTCAGAATACTGACCCACTTGTAGAGCTGACCCTGACTTGCGCCAGCAACCAGCTTGACCGCACTCTTCGAGGACATTTTAGTGAGGTCTTTGGCAATCCCCGAAAGGGCCTGCGCCACCATCACATAGGGCACAACGAGGAGCGAGGGCGGCGCAAAGGCCAGCATCGCCAGGGCACTCAACTGGGTGCCCAACCCCAGGAAGAGGGTCGTCTTGAGGCCAAAACGTGCCCCGAGATACCCGCCAAACAGATTCGTCACAATCCCGAAGATCTCGTAGAACAGGAAGAGCGAGGCAACCTGAAACGGCGAGAAGCCAAGCTGGAAGAAGTAGAACAGCACCAGCATGCGAATCGCGCCATCAGTGAGCGTATCGGCCCAATAGGCCCCGGTGACCAGAATATAGTTGCGCAGATCGGCGCGTTGCTGGGCCAGGGCCGCCGGAGCGGGCGTGGCAGTGGGTTGCAGGGACTGAAGCTTCATAGGCTTGCGGCAATTTTACGCACTAACTCGACACACTCATGCGCTATCTCCCATTATAAAGCAACCTGAATTGATGTAAATATACCATAGCCCGGAATGGCTGTCTAGTGTGCTATCCTTGGTCTGAATCACCTGAACTAACACCGGAATTGCTAGATTGGTGATCTAGAAAGCTAAAAATGTTCTGGCATGACCCTGACAGTACCGATTCAAGACACGTATTTGATTATACGTCATCCTCGCCCGAGTTTATCGAGTTAATGATTAACAGCAGTTTAAATTGATATAAAATTTGAAGCGGGCCACTTTGCGAGCGCACCAACGACCATGTAGGGATGCAGCATGCTGCGTCCCTACGATGGGTGCAGAGCGAATGATGTGGCATCAATCGTAATTGGTATAAGCTGTGCGAGGGGTCTTCGCTGCGTTCCCATTGTCACCCCGAGCGTAGCGAGGGGTCTGCAGCGCGGATCAGTGAAGATTCCTCGCTCCGCCTGCGGCTCTGCTCGGCATGACAATGGTGCGATGCCATGGGTTGCTTAGGTGCGCCCTCATTGTCACCCGAGCGTAGCGAGGGGTCTGCAGCGCGGATCAGTGAAGATTCCTCGCTCCGCCTGCGGCTCCGCTCGGCATGATATGGAGGTGCTGCGATTCCACGATGCAGTTTGTTTGTTAGGCAGGTTCGTAGCTGCTTTACAGTTTGACGCTGCGCACCGCGTCCTGATGCGATCTGGCTGATACCTGAAACCTGACACCTGAAACCTTGTCTCATGGCACAATCAGGCGCAAGGCTCCGGGCAGGACTTCGGCGGTAAAGGGTGTATCGCCCCAGAGTTCACCATCACCGATGATCATTTCGGGTTCGGGGGTGCTGACCTTGATGCTGCGGGCCTGCCAGTGGCGCACCATCTGGGAAAGTTGAGCGGCTTCGTCCTCGTTGACGTTCCGGCGCAGCAGTGAAAGGAAGTTCAGGTTCTGGATGACGATCACATCAAGTAGGCCGTCGCTCACGCTAATCTGACTGAGCATCGGCAGTCCTGGTACGCCCACATTGCCCGAATTGGCAATCATACAATTGTAGCCCTCGACCTCGACCTCTTGGCCATCAATCGTTAGTTGGTACTGAACCAGGTGCAGATCCTGCTGCATGGCGGTGAGCGCGTAGGCCAGTTTGCCGAGCCGTTCTTTGGATTCGCGGGTGGTATTCTGGATGTAGCCAGCTTCGTAGCCGGTTGCCACGCGCAGCGCAAACCGGTGTTCACCGACCTGCCCGAGATCGACATCGCGGACGGGGATCTGGTCACGGTTGAGCAGTTCGGCGGCGGCGGCGACATCGTTCTGAATGCCGAGTTCGACCGACATGACATTGGCGGTGCCACCGGGAATGATCAGGAGTGGCACGCCGGTGCCATCAAGCCCCGAGGCGACTTCCATGACGGTGCCATCACCACCGTAGAGGATGACCGCATCGTAGCCATCGGCGGCCGCATCAGCGGCAAAGCGGCGGGCATCGCCGCCCTGTTTGGTGATTGCCAGATCCCAATCGAGGCCCGCTTCGCGCATCACGCGGTTGAGCGGACGCAGGATGGGGCGCTCGATCCCGGCGACTGGGTTGACAATCGCCATCACGCGCCGAACCTGAGCCCGTTCGAGCAGGGTGTCGGAACTGGCGGGCAGATCGAGGGTATTGAGCAGATCGCTCGGCAGACTGGTTTGCAGGAAACTGGCCCCGACCAGGAACGGTTGCAGACGGGCCAGCAGTTCGGCGGCATCATCGGTTTTGCCAACCACAAACAGGGCCGACATCCCCGGTTCGAGGGCGTCGCTGAAGTGGCGCACCCGCCGGGCTAACTGGCTACGGGTGACCATCCGCCGCCCAATCAGGCCGCCTGCTGCCAAGCCGGTAATCGGCAGGGCCGCAACCGCCCCGATCAACAGACCAATCCCGATACCAGTTACGGTGCCAGCGACGTTGGGTAGCGCATCATCGAGGCCACTCAGATGCCGAAGCTTGCCATCATCTTCGCGCACCACCACCAGGGTTTCATCAATCTGTACCAGGCCATCTTTGGCAAACTGGCGCAGCGTATCGAGCACCCGTCCGGCCTGGTGGCGATCATCGAAGGCAAGCGCAGTCAACTGACTCATCGGATGGGGCTCCTTGATAGGCTTGGTCGCGGCTGACTAGAAGGCCAGTATAGCATAGGCGCTGCTGGGCCAACCGAGTCTTATGGCTAGATGCGGTTGCGCTCAGCCCGTGTTTTTGAGGCCGGCCGCGATGCCGTTGATTGCCATCAGAATCGCGGTCTCGAGATCCTCTTCTTCGGCGGGCGGCATTTCGGCCCGCAGGCGGCGCAGCACCTCGAGTTGGATGTAGCTCAGCGGGTCTACATAGGGGTTGCGTTGGCGGATGGCCCGTTGCAAGACGGGTTGGCGATCAAGAATGTCATCGACCTGGGCCACCTGTTTGATCAGGCTGACCGTGCGTTCGTATTCGGCGCTGATGATCGCCAGGATGGCGTTGGCGATCTCCTGGTCGGGTACGAGTTCGGCGTAGCGGCGGGCAATCGTCATATCGGCTTTGGCAATGATCAGTTGGGCATTTTCGAGCAGGGTGGCAAAGAAGGGCCAGCCCTGGTACATCTGGCGGAGTTGATCGAGCCGGTTGGGATCGTCTTGGACAAAGGCGGCCAGGCCCGACCCGAGTCCGTACCAACCCGGTAGGGTATGGCGGCTCTGCATCCAGCTAAAGACCCACGGAATCGCCCGCAGATCTTCGATCCGGTCGCTCTTGCGTCGTGACGCCGGGCGCGAGCCGATCCGCAGGCGACTGATCTCGGCGATCGGGGTGGCAGCGCGAAAATAGCTCAGAAAGCGGGGATCGTCGTAGATGAGGGTGCGGTAGGCGTGGCGCGCCGCGCTGGCAATCGTGGTCATGGCTGATAGCCATGCGGGGGCGGGATGGCGTTCGACTGCAGGAAAACCCGCCCTGAGTACGGCATTGACCACCTGTTCAAGATGGCGGGTGGCGGTGCGCGGTTCGAGGTAGCGATCCGAGATCATTTCGCCCTGGTCGGTCATTTTGATCTGGCCGCGCAAGGTGCCAAGGGGTTGGGCCAGAATCGCCTGTCCTGCCGGGCCACCACCGCGCCCGACTGCTCCGCCGCGGCCGTGGAAGAGCCGCAGTCGCACGCCATAACGATCAGCGACGGTCGTCAATTCGACCTGGGCCTGGTAGAGTGCCCAGTTGGCCGCAACGAAGCCGCCCTCTTTGTTACTGTCCGAATAGCCCAGCATGATCTCCTGGTTCTGCCCACGCAACCGCAGATGGTCGGCATATACCGGCAGGGTCAGCAGCGCATCCATCAGGCCGGGCGCATTAGTCAGATCCTCGCCGGTCTCGAAGAGCGGAGCCACATTCAGGCGGCTATACTCGCCGGGGCGATAGAGCCCAACATCGCGGCAGAAGAGCAAAACCGCCAGAATATCGCTCAGGCTGGCGGTCGAACTGATGATATAGGTCTCGATCAATTCGGGATCAACCTGTTCGAGCCAGGCCGCCACCATGCGGAAGGTCTGCACAATTTCGGCCGTATCGGGAGTGTAGGCGGCGAGGCGCGCCGTCGTCAGCGGGCGTGGGCGGGCGATTTCGGCGGTCAGCAACGTGATTTTGGCGGCTTCGTCCAGGTCGGCGTAGGCTGGCGTAATCCCCGCCAGCCGGAAGATCTCGTCGAGGGCACTGCGGTGGCGCTCGCTGTGCTGGCGAATGTCGAGGGTCGCGGTGTGCAGGCGAAAGATCGCCACTTTGGCCATCACATCGCGGACCATGCCATCGGCGACCAGTTCGCCACCCTTCGCCCAAAGACTACTGTAGATAATGCGCAGATCGTCGAGCAGTTCGGCGCTACGGTAGTAGACCCCCGGCGGCGGGCTTGGCACGGGATCAGCACCCCACAACGGGCAATGGTTGAGGGTGTAGGCCAGGGTTTGTTCGAGCCGAGCGCGGATCAAGGCACAGAGTTGGCGGTAGGGTTCGCGGCTGTGATGGGGACTGATCGCTGCACTCGCCTCGGGCAAGAGCGTCTGATAGTGCGCGATCCGCTCACGCAACGCCGGAATAATACTGGTCTGGGTAAGGGATTGACTGAGTTCGGTAAACAGGGCCTCGCAACAGGTGATCAGGTGGCGCAGCATCGAGGCTCGCATCCGTCGGGCGGTATCGAGGGTGACTTCGGCGGTCACAAACGGGTTGCCATCGCGGTCGCCGCCCATCCAACTGCCAAAACGCAGCAACGGCGTGAGCGACCAGGGTCGTTCGGGATAGTGTTCGGCGAGCGCCTCGGCCATGCTGCGGTGGATCTGGGGCAATAGATCGTAGAGCGTGGTCTGGAAATAGAACAGCCCATTTTCGACCTCATCTATGACCGAGGGCCGATGGATGCGCACATCATCACTCTGCCATAGCCCGACGATCTCGCGTTCGATGCGCCGTAAGGCAGCGGAGTGATCATCGGGATGGAGCAACCGCTCGCCGAGACTCAGATCGAGCAGGGCATCGAAGATTCGGCGCTGCTTGAGCAAGGTCGTGCGGCGGCGGGATTCGGTGGGATGCGCGGTGAGGGCTGGCATAATCAAGGCCCCGTCCAACCAGCGTTGCAGGGCCTCGGCCGAAACCCCGTGGGCACGCAGGCGCGCCACTGCTTCGCCGATGCTTTCGGCGCGGGGATCGGGGGCGGCCCGCAGATCACGTTCTCGCAAGACCCGTAAACGTTCGACCGATTCGGCCAGGTTCACCAGCCCAAAATAGAGCGTAAAGGCTTTAGTGAGGCCATGCAGTTCATTGACGGACAGGCTGGCGATCAACTCCTGCAATTGCGCCGCTAGTTGCTCATCACCGGTGGCCCGCACCTCTTTGGCAATCAGGCGCACCCGTTCTTCGAGCGCAAAGGCGGTGGCCCCGCTCTGATCGGTGAGCACCCGTCCGAGTGCATCACCCAAGGCCCGAATATTAGCCGACAGCGGATCACGCTCGGTGCCGCTCATGGCGTCAACCCTTTCTGCTACTCACCGATCAAGACCGCAAGCCCCGTCGGGGCCAGGACTGGCCCACTGATCTCGGCTGGTAGATGGAGGACGGCCGGCGGGGCCGTGAAGCCGCCGGGGACGATCACCCGTAACAGCACTTGGGTGTGGTAGACGCCCGGACTGAGCGGGGCGGCCCCGAAGTGGAGCACCCCGCCTGGGCTGGTGCCAAGCAGACTGAGGGGGCCTGGGGGCGGTGTTTCGGCCAGAATAAGGCCACTCGGTAGGGGCAGGTGCAGTTCGAGCCAGGGGACATGCTGGCCGACCACAATCGTTTGGGCGAGGGCCACCAGTTGGCCGTTGCGCAACCCGGCGCTGGTCATGGTCGCATTGGTGCTGGGATCAACCAGGCGTTGTTCCAGGGCAAAGAGCGGGCTAGGCGGAATGGGCGCACGGGGCAGCCCATAGGCCAGCAGCAGGCTCTGTCCGGTGGCGGCCGTCAGGTTCAGAGTTACCGTCGCAGGCAGATCAACCCGTGACACCTGGGTGCGCAGGGTTTGGGTAAAGGGATCGCTGCTCGCCAGCACGAGGCGATTATTGAGGGTGAGTTGCACGGCTTCGGCGGGCGTGGTGGCGGCCACGGGGAGCAAGGCGGCTGCCACCCGTGCGGCGGCATAGGCACTAGGCCAGCCATCGCCCTGCCAGGCCGTCAGCAAGCTCCGTTCGGCCCCGATCAGTTCGACCGCATTGGGCCGATAGCTGCGTAGGGCCTGGCTGGCCGCTGCGGTTACGACCGTCGGGCTACGGGGCAGACTCGCATCCACACTGGCGCTCCAGCGGATGGCGATCCGTTCGTCGGGGGCGGCGGGCAGGCGTTCGGCCATGGCGACCAGGCGATCAAGCAGACTGGCGCGCTGGTTGGCGGGCAGGGCGAGGGCCAGGAAGGCTAGTTCATCGGCTTCAGTGGCGGTACGGGCCAGCCCGACATCGTTCGGGTCGGCATAGCCGGCCCGGGCCAGCGCATAGGCGAGATAGGCGCGGGTGGGCCGATCAAGGCCAGGGATGGCACGCCGGAGATAGGCCACGGCCCGCAAACTGGGTGCCCGGGTATCCCCCAACACGGCCTGGGCGGCGGCCTGGGCTTCGAGCGCAAACCCGGTGATAAACGGCGTGGTAGGCGTATTCGGCCACCAACCCCAACCACCATCATCACCCTGAACCGCGCTCAAGGCCTCGAGGGCCGAGCGGGCCTGGGCCTCCCAGGCGGCCTGTTCATCGCCACTAGTCTGGTTGCTCAGGGCGGCGGCGATCAGTACCAGGGCAGCCCGTTCTTCGACGGATGGATTGGGCAAGGCGGCCAGGGTTGTCGCTTGATAGGCGAGTGCCGCCTGCAATCCTGGGGCCAAGGCCAGACTCAAGGGGCCAGGTGCGGCCTGTTCCAGGTTTAGGGTCACACTGAGTGGCCCTTGCGCAAGCAGGGTCGTGCTGGTGCTGGGTGATGACACCGGCGGAATCAGGAACAGCGGATGTTCAAGGGTCTCGCTTAGGCCCGGGGTGTCCAGTTGGAACCGCAAGCTGGCCTGATCAACCCCAAGAATCGGACTGACCATCCAGGTCAAACGGTGCTGGCTGCCTGGATCGAGCGTCAGTTCTTGCGGGCTGGCCATGAGTGCTGGCACAATCTGAAGGCCATTGCCACTGGCATGCACCGTTACGGTGATGGCCTGCGAACCAGGATTACTGATGAGCAGACTGATCTGAGCGTTATCACCGGGCGCAAGCCGGTCGGGCGCGAGCAGACTGGCCAGCACCGGCTGACTCGTTGTCACCAGGCTTTGGGCCAGGGCGACCCGGTCAGGCCCACTTGCCGCATAGGCCGTAATCTGCCAACTGCCAGGTTGCTCTGGCAGGCTGATCTGGCCGCTGAGCAATCCTGGAGCCCCGCTGTTCAAACTGAGTTGGGCGGCGCTCCCGGCGGGTTGGGGCCGCGACGGACTTCCCAGGCTTGGATTGGGTCCACTGCCTGCCCCTGCGAGGGCGGCGGCACTGGAACTGCGGGGTGGGCCGGGGGCAAACCGTTCGAGGCCGGTGGGACTGCCGCCGGGTTGGAGCGGAGCCAGGGTCACAATCACATCGGCGGCGACGGGTTGCCCGGCAATGCTCGTGCTGACCGTCAGGGGGAGACTCGCCCCGGGGCGTAGCGGTTCGTTGGGGTCGAGTTCGAGCGCCACATCGAGCGGAGGGCGGGGACTCGTGACGAGCAGACTGACTTCGCCAGCGAGGATGCGATCAGCGGTGACAACGATCGCTCCGACCTGAAGCCCTGGGGCCATATCAGCGGTGATTGGCAGGCGAATGATCTGACCTTCGGCGAGCGAGCGACTGCGCCATTCGATCAGTTCGCCCTGTTCGAGGCTCAGGAGCAGGCCGCCCGGGCCGGGAGGGGCGGCGACCAGCAGGGTTGCAACGTCACCCGGCTGATACTGTTCGCGGTCGGCAATCAGGCTGAGCGTGGTGCCTGTGCTGGGCCAGGGGCTTGGCTGGGGGCCATAGACCCAGAGTTGGGTGCGCGTGGGTGGCCCGCCTGCCTCGGCGACCAGATCGTAGACCCCGGGGTTGAGTTGCACCAGTTGCACATTGGCAATCCCATCGAGGCCCGCAACTGTTTGGCGCACCAGTAGGGGGGCACCGTCGCTGCCGGCCCGAAAGACTTCGAGCCGCAAACGGTTGCCCGGCAAGGGGCGGCCTTGCGCATCCAGGGCCAGCAGGGCCAACCCGCTCCGCTGGTCACTTGCGATCAGGCGGCTCGGCAAACGGATGGCGGCATAGGCTGGATTTGGCCCAAGCAAGCCGATGCTCGACCCGTAGAGGTCGGTGCTTGGGTCAGCGCTATGGATCGCCAGCCGGTAGCGGAGTTGGCGGTTCAGGGTGGGCAGACTCAGACTGAGCCAGCCATCGCCATCGGTGACCGCCTCGCTGCTTAGGCGTTGGGGGACGGGATTGTCGAGGGGCGTGAGCGCAAAGCCCGGTGGTAGGATCGGGGCCGGGAGGGGTTCGAGATCGAGTTCCCAGTTGATCGCGGTAGCGGCGAGCGGCAGTCCGCCCTCCAAGATCCGCACCCGCAATTCGCCAGGTAGCGGTTGAGTTTCGAGCGTCAGGTTCAGATCGGGCGGCGCACCAAGTTGGAAGGGCAGGCTCAGACTCTCGTCGCCAAGCGTGGCAATCAGGCTGTAGCTACCGGGAACGAGGCGCGGACTCAGATTGAAGCTTCCGCTGATCACACCGCTGCTCGGTTCAACCCGACAGGGGCTAGCCGGACTGATCGTACTGCCTGCTGGACTGCGCAGTTGGAGGCGGCAGGCCAGGTCGTTGGTGGGCAGATCGATCAGCCCACTCGCCAGCCTAAGGCGCATCAGGCCACGTACCCCGATCTGGTCACCTGGCAAGTAACGGGCCTGATCAAGCACCAGCAGACTCCGGGCGGTACTGCTACTTGGCTGGGCCGGACTGAGCCGCCAATCGCTGCGGGCCACCGCTGGATTATCGGTCAGGCTCAGGGCGAGCAGCGGGCGGGGCGGATCGGGAGCGAGGCTCACGGCCAGACTGCCCTCGGCGTCGGTGAGTCCTTCGGCCAGCAACTGATCATTGGCATAGAGCGCGACTGGTAGATCGGCGAGGGGCGTGCCCTGGGGATCGGTCAACCAGAGCAGGGCATAGCCAGGGCCGCGCCGCAGCGCCAGGCGCGTCTCGCTCACCAGCAGAATCAGGTCGGCGCGCGGGCCTTCGGGGCTGGTGATGCGCAGATAGTAGGCTCCGGGATCGAGGGGCTCGCCATCACTCAGGCCAACCGGCACCGGAAAAGGAGCGGGGGGATCGTTGGAGGGCGGCAGCAAAGTGCGCCAACCCCGCGCCAGGATCTGCCCATACCGTTCCGGACTAAACGTGGGCCACTCGGCGGGGCTAAGATTGAGGGCACGCAGCAGGGTCGGCTGATCCAGCGGATAGAGGCTCAGGTCAAGGCTGGACAGATTGGTCGCAAGCAGGGTCACGCTGGCCGGTTGGGCCGGATCCAGGGTCAGAATCCGGGCCGGGGCTGCGGGCACACTCAGGGCGGGTTGGGCCGGGGCACTGCGCAGGCGCAAGGTTACCGCGCTGCCCAGCGGCTCGCCGGTCTGATCGGCAAGATCGGCGGCCAGCGTTACGGTATACAGGGTCGCCGCCTGGAGCAGCGGGCGGAGCCGGGCCTCGGTCCCGCTCACACTCAGGCTCAGGTCAGGAATGGGCGGATCGAAACTCAGGCCAGATCGCAGCGCGGCTTCGTCCATCGGGGTACTGAAGACGAGGCGCAGCGTATTATCGGCAGGGAGCGTCTGGCCTTGACCAGGACTAAAGGCAACGAGGCGGGGCTGGGGTGCGATGCGGAAGCGCCAGGGCGGGGGCGCACTCCAGCCGTCGGGGGGCACGAGCGCGATGGTATAGGTCGTATCGTAGGCCCAGCCAGAATGTGGCGCGAAGGTCACCAGTTGCCCATTGTCAAGATTGATCAGCGCGAGTTCGCCCGTGATCGGCGGCGTGATCTGCAGGGCTTGCCGGATCTGGGCTTCGGTTAGCGGTGATGCGAGCGTGAAGGTCAGCGGATCTGCGGGGCGCACCTGCACCGCCTGATCCTCGGGCGAGCGGGCCAGTACCTGCGGCCAGGTCGTGCGTAGCTCCCACGTAAACGGTTCACCGAGCGGCACGCCGCGCACATCAGCCAGGTCGGGACCAAGCGTGAACTGGTAGGTCTGGGCCGGGGCGAGGGGTTCGGCAGGATCGAGCAACAGGATCTGCGGATTGAGCCAGCGGGCCGCAAGCGGGAGGGGCGGCATGCTCTGGAGCGGCAGCGGGCCTGGCAGGGTTCCAGCGGCACTGACCATTGGCTGGCTAAAAATCAGGGCCAGCGACGTGGAGGCAGGGGCCTCATCCTGGGGCAAGGCGGTCAAGACCACGGGCTGCGGGGCGGTCTGAAAGCGCCATTCGAGCGGTGCGGCCAGGGGTTGCCACCAGCGTCCGAGGGCACCGGGTTCGATTCTGAGCGTATAGGTCAGGGCTGGTTCAAGGCCACCGTTGGGCAGCAGGGTGAGGGTTTGCCCATCCGTTGACCAGCGCAGTTCGCCTGGAATGGCTGGCGTGATCTGCAGGGCACGCTCGGTACTGACCCGGTTCATCGGCCCACTGAACTGCAAACTCAGCACCTGGTCAGGCAGCACCGCACTCGCCCCATCGAGTGGGATGGTGGCGACCAGAGTCGGCGCGGCAAGCCAGGGCACGAATGGGATAATGGCACGGGCAGATGCGGCCAGCAGGAGGGCCAGCAGCGTTCCGCCAAGCAGCAGCATCCAGATCCGAGCCAGTGGGCGCAGCAGGGCCATTGCCAGTTTATACCCCTCATTTTGCACCAACAGCAAACAGGAGTATACCATGGACGCTGAGTGCTGGGATGGATCATGTTACAATGCCACCCTATGGACGAATTGCTGCTGCACGAAACCGAACTCGGGGAGCGCCTGCAAACCTGGTTGGCGGCGGTTCCGAGTGATTCATTCACGCTGGCGATTGAGCGGTTGCCGGACGGACGGGTCTTGTTGCGTCCCTTGCCCGAGGCGAGTCCCGAACTAGTGGCCCGGTTACGGGTGACGATGGCGAAGTACCGCGAAGCGCTGATGAATCTGACCTGATGCGTTACCTGACCACCGCCGAACTGTTAGTGATCCACCAGGCGCTGATCGAGCGTTTTGGCGGCATGGCCGGAATTACCGAAGCAGGCTTTGCCCGGCTGGAAGCGGCTGCCGCTACGCCGCAACACAGTGCTTTCGGCGCTGAACTCTACCCCGACCTGGCCGCCAAATTAGGGGCCATGACCTATGCGATCATTCGGGGGCATCCCTTTTCGGATGGCAACAAGCGGGTTGCGGTGGTAGCGCTTGACCTGATGGCGAGCCTGAATGGGGCAAGCCTGACCGCCGATAATGATGCGGTCTATGCGTTGGCAATGGCGGCGGCCGCCGATCTGAGCCGCGAGCAACTGATCGTCTGGGTGCAACAACACCTGGCGCAAGAGGAGTCCCATGGCTACGGCGCAGCACCTGACGTTGGGTGATGTGATTGACATTCGTGACCGGGTCGCCGTCGCTGATCCCTGGCGCTTCGAGATTGTCAACTCACCCGGCTTGTTGTCGGCCCTGACGACCCCGTTTCAGGCGGCTTTTGACCATGAAGCCTTTCCCGAGGTGCATGACAAAGCGGCCGCGCTGATCTTTTTGCTGATCGCGAACCACCCGTTTCGTGACGGCAATAAGCGCATTGCGACCGAAGCAATGCGCCTGTTTCTGGCCCGCAATGGCCTGGCCCTCCGCGCCGATGAGGCCGAACTGCGCATCTTGACCCGACTGGTCACGACAACCCAGGATGCGCGTGACTCGCGCCTGTTGGCCTGGTTGGTGGCCCATACCGAGCCGATGACCCCGAGTGCGCCAGCCTCATTGTGACGTGAGCCTGGGAACATAGGGCGATCCCAGCAACCTCACTGGGCAAGCGGTGGCGGCATCACCAAGCCTGCATGTGGGCCTGGGAGCACCATGTGCTCCCAGGAATCCTACCGCCGGGAACGCACGTCAGTGGGGTTCCGGCGGGTCACCCCAACACCCCACCGGCTTATTCTGATGACCGAGCCGCCAGGTGAGGGGGTGGTCGGGCGGGGGGGTGCTGAGTTCGGGGGCGGACGGC
>JBLWKA010000012.1:24948-43958 GCA_048381555.1 Oscillochloridaceae bacterium umkhey_bin13 | reverse complement strand
GGGGGCCCAAAACACACCCGGGGGGGGGGGGCGGGGCCCCCGCTGGGCCCCCACGAAACCCCCCCCCGGCACCCGCGCGAGCGGGCGTTCCCGGCGGTACACCCTAACACCCAACCTGCTTATTCTCATCACGTAGCGGCATGTTCAGGTCGTTCTCGGCCTGGTGCTTGATCAGTTCGGGGTCGAAGCGCTTGGGAATCGCCCCGCCGAAGGTGGTATCGGCAACCAGTTCGGGCCGCTCTTCCTTCATGCGGGCCAGTTCGTCACGACTAAAGACGCGGGCCTCATCAAAGCCCAGATCGACCTGACCGTCCAAGTGGACACGCCCGATGTCGTAGAAACGCTTCTCGAAGGTCGTCTTGGCAAAGGCGCGCAGACAGCCCATCATATATTTGCGCTTGACCTTATCCTTAATAAAAGGATATTCGAGGAAGGCTTTGCGCATGTAGAAGCGGGCATAGTTGCGCAAGACGCCCTTCAGCACCTGCTCGCGCTCCATCAGGTTGGGCTTCATAATCGGGGTGACGAAGTTGTACTTCGAGTAGTCGCGCACCTCGACCCGGTCGCCCAATTCCTCGAACAGTTCGGCAAAGGGCCAGGGGGTGTACATGTTCCAGTTGGCCATGTCCACTTTCCAGTCCAGCGCCATCTTATAGGTCTCTTCGATCGTCTCGGGGGTCTCGTTCTCCATGCCCATAATGAACTGGGCCTCGGCGACCATGCCCTCGTCCTGGATCAGCTTGATCGCGAGCTTGTTCTGCTCGATCGTGGTCTGCTTGCGGAACAGTTCCAGGTTCATCTGGGCGGCGGCTTCGGTGCCAAGCGAGATATGCATCAGGCCGGCCCGGCGCCAGAGCGGCAACAATTCTTTGTCGCGCATAATGTCGGTGACGCGGGTATTGATGCCCCAGAGCACTGGCAATTTGCGGCGGGCCAACTCTTCGCAGAGCGCGGTAAACTTCTTGCGGTTAAGGGTTGGTTCCTCGTCGGCCAGAATGAAGAAGCCGACATTAAAGTCCCGTACCAACTGCTCGACTTCGTCCACAAATTTGAGCGGGCTGCGTGAACGGTAGCGCCGCCAGAACTTCCACTGCGAGCAGAAGCGGCAGGTGAAGGGACAGCCGCGGGCGAAGTTGGGTACGGCCACGCGCACATTCATCGGCACGTAGATATACTTATCCCAATCCAGCAGGCTCCAGTCCGGGGTAAGCGTATCAAGGTCGGCGATCGGGTCACTGGCGGCGGTCGCCACGACCTGCTCGTTCTCCAGATAGGCAATGCCCTTGATATTGGCCCGTTCCTTCAGATCCGAGCCAGCCTCGATGTGGCGCAACAACTCGATGATGATCTCTTCGCCTTCGCCGCGCACAATGTAATCGATCCAGGGGGCCTCGCTAAAGACCTGGGTGTACATAAAGGTCGGGTGAATGCCACCGAGGATCAGTTTGGCGTTGGGGCGCTCTTCGCGGGCCAGTTTCAGGGTTTCCTGGGCCTTGAGGATCATCGGCGTAATTGCGGTCGCCATGATCACATCAGGCTGATTGATCCGGATGATCTCGCGCAACTTGTCGTCGGGGATGTGGAAGGTCATCGCATCAATGAAGCGCACATTCTGGAACCCGGCGGTTTTGAGGGCCCCACCAATGTAGGGCACCCAGCTGGGCGGCCAGTTCCCGGCAATTTCAGCTCCGCCGGCGTGGTAGTTGGGCTGGATCATCATGATCCGCATGGCACTCTCCCTGGTGTTGTGGGGCTCGGCCCCATAGTTCACTTCAGAGTCTGTACTACGTTTGCGACTTGACTTATGGCGGAAGATGGTACCGCCGCGGACGTTCGTGGACGTTTGGCTCAGGTGGGATTAGAGCCGGACTTCAAACTGGCAGGTGGGGTGGCCCTGCGCGGCACAGGCTAGTTCGCGTACCTGAAGGCGCTGGTCAATCAGTGGGCGCAACAGGCTTTCGAAACAGCTGCGGTAGTAGCTACAGATCGGCTGATCGGCTACGATACCCCGACACTCAGGACAATCGGCGAGGCTGAGGGTGGCGCCTGGGCCGCCAACGTCGAAGCTAAAGCGCCCGGCTCCGGCAAAGGTCCAACTGTGGGCACTGATCGCCCGTAAGAAGATGCGCAGGCCCATGCGGCTGGGCAACCAGGGCAAGATCGCGCGGATCGGGGCGGGAACCCGATTGAGCCGTACATAATCGGCGGTGCGCTCGCCCGAACGGGCCAGGATGCGGCTGGCTTGCTCCATGCCGAGTTCGGCACGCAAAGCCCCGAGCATCGCAATAAACTCGGCCTCATCAATCTTCTGGCTGGGTAGGTGCTCGGGTAGTCCCGCATAGCCCATGCGCGCCAGCATGGCATGCGCCGCCGCGACCCCGTACCAATCCTCCAGTGCCCCAACGGTCTGGATGATCGAATTGGGGCCGATGCGCACTACGCCCACTGCCGGGTGCGCCGCGTGCATAGCTTGTCCTTTCACCATAAATAATCCGTTGACATTTCATATACCTGAACGTTCGCAGTCTAACATGACCGCCCGTTGTGGATAGGTGATGATCGCTCAACACGCGGTAAGGTTTTCTTTCCGATAGGGCGTAACAGGCGATGCTACGATCAGGTAAGGATGTGTCAATGAAGACCGAGGAGGCCCCTATGGCCACTACGTCCCGTTCCGGCAATGCTGCCGTCCCCAACGACAACCGCCTCAAGATCCTCGAGGCGACGATGCGCCGCCACCAGCACCGCCCTGACGCGCTGATCGAAGTGTTGCACAAGGCTCAGGAGCTGTATGGACACCTGTCGCCCGAACTGCTCAGTTCGGTGGCCCGGCGGCTGCACTTACCCCCCAGTCGCGTTTATGGCGTGGCAACTTTTTACCACTTCTTTGCGCTGGTGCCCCAGGGCGAACACAGCTGTACCGTCTGTTTAGGTACGGCCTGTTATGTGCGAGGGGCCGCCACCATGCTGACCGAACTCGCCGATGCCACCGGGTTGCGGGCCGGGCATACCAGTGCCGACGGCAAGCTCTCGTTGCTGACCGCACGCTGCCTGGGGGCATGCGGGATCGCCCCAGCGGTGGTGATTGACGGCAATGTGATCGGCCATGCCGAACCCGAGGTGATCAAGGCGCGTTTGCGCAATTTGTTAGAGGGCTAAGGGCTATGGATCTTGCTGAACTCCATGCGATTGCGGAGCGCGAACGCACGCGCCATCGCCAAATCCGCATCAGTTGTTGTGCCTCGTCGGGCTGTCTGGCTTCGGGTGCGACCGAACTCCATGCCGCCCTCGAAGCGGCTGTGATTGACGCGGGCCGCGACGATACGGTCGAAGTTGTCAATGTGGGCTGTATGGGCTTCTGTGGCCAAGGCCCAATGGTAACGATTGAACCGGATCATTTACTGTTTGAACGGGTCAAGCTTGATCATGCCGCCGAGATTGTGGCGGCACTTGACGGTGGCCCGTGCGAGGCCGAACGGGGCGATCCCAACCATCCCTTTTTTGCGCGCCAGATGCAGATCGTGCGCCGCAATGGCGGCAAAATCGATCCCGAACGGATCGAAGAGTATATCGCCGCAGGTGGTTATCAGGCGCTGTACGATGTCTTGCACAATGGTACTCCCGCCGAGGTGGTCGAGACGATCAGCCGCAGTGGCTTGCGCGGGCGGGGTGGCGCTGGCTATCCCACTGGCCTGAAGTGGGCGACGGTGGCGAAGAGTCCCGGCGAACGCAAATATGTGATCTGTAATGGCGACGAAGGCGATCCAGGGGCCTTTATGGATCGCAGTATCCTCGAAAGCGATCCGCACCTCGTGCTCGAAGGCATGAGCATCGCCGCCTACGCGGTGGGGGCCGACCAGGGCTACCTGTATGTGCGTGGCGAGTATCCGCTGGCGATCCAGCGCTTGCAGAAGGCGATCAACCAGGCTAAAAAATATGGCCTGATTGGGAGCCAGATCTTCGATACGCGCTTCGACTTCAAGGTCGAGATCCGGGTTGGAGCCGGGGCTTTTGTCTGTGGCGAAGAGACCGCCTTGATCGCCAGCATTGAGGGACGGCGCGGTCAGCCCAGACCCCGCCCGCCCTATCCGGCCGAACAGGGGCTTTGGGGTTGCCCGACCCTGATCAACAATGTCGAAACCTTTGCCAATATTGCGCCGATTATCAGCGGTGGAGCCGATTGGTATGCCAGTATTGGCACCGCCAAGAGTAAAGGTACCAAGGTGTTTGCGCTGACCGGTCAGGTACGCAATACCGGCCTGATCGAAGTGCCGATGGGCATCACGTTGCGCGAAATTGTCGAAGAGCTTGGCGGTGGAAGTGCCGATGGTAGCCCGGTGAAGGCGGTGCAGACCGGTGGCCCGTCGGGTGGTTGTATTCCGGCCAGCCTGTTCGATACCCCGGTGGACTACGAATCACTTGCGGCAGTCGGCTCGATCATGGGCTCGGGCGGCCTGGTCGTGATGGACACCTCGACCGACATGGTCGAGTTGGCCCGCTTCTATATGGAATTCTGTATGGACGAGTCGTGTGGCAAGTGTGTGCCATGCCGGGTCGGCACCGTACAGATCCACCGCCTGCTCAGCAAGATTCGGGCGGGCGAGGCGACCCAGACCGATCTGGCTTTGCTCGAACAGCTTTGCACCCTGGTGCGCGAAACCAGCCTGTGCGGGCTCGGTCAATCGGCCCCCAACCCGGTGATGAGTACGTTGCGCTACTTCCCTGAAGAGTACGCGGAACTGCTACGCGAGGCATAAGATGGCAGCACGAACCCTAACCATTGATGGCACGCTGGTCAGTGCGCGTGCCGATGAGAGTATTCTGGAAGCGGCCCGTGACGCGGGCGTGACGATTCCAACCCTTTGCCACCTGGAGGGCCTTTCGGAAGTCGGGGCCTGTCGGCTCTGTCTGGTCGAAGTCGCCGGGAGCAACAAACTTCAGTCGGCCTGTACCACCGCCGTAAGCGAGGGTATGGTGATCCAGACCAATACGCCACGGTTGCGTGAAAACCGGCGGGCGATCCTCGAACTGCTCTTCGCCGAACGCGGCCACGTCTGCGCGGTCTGTGTCGCCTCGGGTAATTGCGAGTTGCAACAACTGGCGGCGGATGTGGGTATGACCCATGTGCGTTACCCCTATCTGGCTCCTCAATGCGAAGTTGACATCAGTCATTTGCGGTTTGGGATTGACCATAATCGTTGTGTCTTGTGTACCCGTTGTGTGCGGGCCTGCGACGAAGTCGAGGGCGTGCATACCTGGGATGTCGCCGGACGTGGCGTGTCGGCGCGCCTGATTAGTGACCTGAACGTGCCATGGGGCGAAGCGACCAGTTGCACCTCGTGTGGCAAGTGTATGCTAGCCTGCCCGACCGGGGCGATCTTCCGGCGCGGCAGCAGCGTGGCCGAATTGACCCGCGAACCGGGCGCGATTGCCCGTATCGTCGCCGCTCGTGGCGAACGTTGGTAAGGAAGACGTACGATGAAACCAAAATTACGCCTGGCGACGGTCTGGCTCGGGGGATGCTCGGGCTGCCATATGTCGTTATTGGATATGGATGAGTGGCTGCTGGAGTTGGCCGAGTTGGCCGATCTGGTCTACAGTCCAGTGGCCGATGCCAAAACCTACCCCGAGGGGGTGGATTTAGCGCTGGTGGAAGGGGCCGTTGCCAACGACGAGCATCTGGAGTTGGCGCATCTGGTGCGGCGCAATACCCGCCTGGTGGTGGCCCTGGGCGACTGCGCCGTGACTGGCAATATCACCGCCCTGCGCAACCCGCTCGGCTCAGCCAGCAGCATTTTGCAGCAGGTCTATGTGGATCACGGCGATCCGCGTGGGATTCTGCCCGACGCCGTAGGGATTGTGCCGGTACTGCTTGATACGGTGCTGCCCCTGCATGCCGTGATCACGGTAGACCAATTCTTGTCGGGTTGCCCGCCATCGGCCCCGCGGATTCGGGCCTTGATCGAGTCGCTCGTGGCGGGAGCGAATACGCCGCCTGCGACGAGATTTGGATAATTTGATTCATCCAAGAACGCGCGAAGCGCGTTCTTGGATGAATCACCTTTGAGGTTCCTATGCCTACTACTGTTATGATTGATCCTGTGACCCGGATCGAGGGTCACGCCAAGATTAGTATTCACCTTGACGAGGCCGGTGCGGTGAGCGGGGCACGGTTTCATGTGACCGAGTTCCGGGGCTTCGAGCGCTTTTGCATTGGGCGACCGTTTTGGGAGATGCCGGCGATCACGGCACGCATCTGCGGGATTTGCCCGGTGAGCCACCTGTTGGCCTCGGCGCGGGCCGGGGATGCCTTGCTGGCGGTGGCGATCCCGCCTGCCGCCGACAAGTTGCGTCGCCTGATGAACCTGGGCCAGCTTGTCCAATCCCATGCCCTGAGTTTCTTTCATTTGAGTGGGCCGGATCTATTTATGGGGCCGGATAGCGACCCGGCGAAGCGCAATGTATTCGGGCTGGCGGCAGTCGAACCCGAACTGACCCGCAGCGGGATTCGCTTGCGCCAGTTTGGCCAGGATGTGATCGAAGCGCTGGGTGGGCGCAAGATCCACCCGGCCTGGGCCGTACCTGGTGGCGTGCGTTCGGGCTTGAGTGCCAGCGCCCGCGCTGATCTGGCCGCCCGCCTGCCTGAAGCGTTTGCAACCACCCACCTGGCCCTCAAGCGGCTCAAGACGGCGCTCGATCAGTTCGGCGACGATCTGAATGTGTATGGGCGCTTCCCAAGCTTGTTTGTGGGCATGGTGACGCCGGAAGGGGCCTGGGAGCACCACAGTGGAGCGTTGCGGGTAATGGATGCGCAGGGCCAGATCCTGGCTGATCAGGTGCCACCTGAACAGTATGCCAGCCATTTTGGCGAAGCGGTCGAACCCTGGACCTACCTGAAGTTCCCGTATTATCTGCCGCTCGGCTACCCCGACGGTCATTACCGGGTTGGCCCGTTGGCCCGCCTGAATGTCTGTGATCGCGTCGGGACGCCGCTGGCCGACGCCGAATTAGCTGAACTGCGCTGGCGGGCGGGCGGTGGCCCGGTTTTGGCGAGCATGTTCTATCACTATGCGCGCTTGATCGAGATCACCACCAGTCTGGAACGGATCGCTCATCTGCTTGACGATCCCGACCTGGAGAGCAGTTACCTGCGGGCTGACGCTGGCGTCAATCGGTTCGAAGCCGTGGGCTGTAGCGAAGCGCCGCGGGGCACGTTGTTCCACCACTATCAGGTTGACCGTAACGGCCTGATCACGGGCCTGAACCTGATCATTGCGACGGGCCAGAACAACCATGCCATGAACCGCACCGTGGCCCAGATCGCAGGCCACTATCTGCACGGCGAACGCCTTGATCAAGGGTTGCTCAACCGGGTCGAAATGGGCATTCGGGCCTACGACCCCTGTTTAAGCTGCTCGACCCACGCAGTGGGCATGCCAGCGCTCGAACTGACCCTCGAAGGGGCGGATGGCGCGGTGCTTGATCGGCTATGCCGGTAAACTTGTTACAATGCCTCCGGTAACGAGCGTTAGCACTCGTTACCGGAGGCTTTTTTGTTGAGAGAGATGGACGCATGGAGCGGATGATTGCGATTGATGCGAGTCGGTTGGCGGTACGCGAGCGCACCGGTACCGAGCGTTACAGTTACGAATTGATCGCCGCATTGGCCCGGCTTGATCAATGGCAAGCCTATACGCTCTACAGCAATGGTCGGCCCACGGCCCTGCCGCCGCTTGGCCCGAATTTCAGGCTCCGTAGCATCCCGTTGCGGCGGCTCTGGACGCACGGGCGGCTTGGCCCAACCCTTTTGCGCGACCGGCCCGATCTGCTGTTTGTGCCGTCCCACGTGATCCCGCTGACGCATCCCCCGAGTGTGGTCACGTTGCACGATCTGGGCTACCTGGCCTTTCCCGAAGCGCATACCGCCCGACGACGGCTCGAACTCGATCTGACGACCCGCTGGAGTTTGCGGGCCGCCCGGTGCGTGATTGCGATCTCGCAGGCCACCAAAAACGATCTGGTGCGCCATTACGGGGCCAATCCCGAGCGGATCAGGGTCGTGCATCATGGTCTGGCCCGTGACTTCCAACCAAGCCGCGAGCCATCCCAATTGGCGGCAGTGCAGGCCCGTTACGATTTGAACCAGCCCTACTTTTTGTATGTCGGGACGCTTCAGCCGCGCAAAAACCTGGTGCGGCTGATCGAAGCCTATGCCATGGCGCTGCCTATTCTCAAGGCCACCGCCAAGCCGCCGCTGCTTGGCTTGGCTGGCCGCAAGGGATGGCTGAGTGAGCCGATTGAGCGTCGCATTGCCGAATTGGGCCTAGGCAATTATGTACGGCTGCTCGGCTATGTGCCTGATGCCGACCTGGTGTCGTTACTCAGCGGTGCGCTCGCCTTTGTCTTTCCATCGCTCTACGAAGGCTTTGGCATGCCGGTGCTCGAAGCGATGGCCTGCGGCACGCCAGTACTGACTTCTAATACAACCGCGCTGCCCGAAGTTGCGGGCGACGCAGCGCTGCTGGTTGATCCGCACACTACTAAGGCGATTGCGGCTGGTTTATTGCGTTTAGCGCATCAACCCCAATTGCGGGCCGAACTGCGCGAACGGGGGTTGGCCCAGGCGGCAAGATTCACGTGGGAGCGCTGTGCCGAGGCGACGCGGGCGGTCTGGGATGAGGCGTTGGATACGGGAAGGTGAGGCTCTATCGCTTCTTCCGCCGCCATACGCCTACCGGGTAGCCGACCATTTTGGCGACATCGCCAACCACGCGAATCAGCGGTACCAGTGCCAGCGCAGTCAGACGTTCGGGTAGTGACCAGCCCTGCAAACGCGGCCAGAGTCGCCGGTAAGGGGCGCGGGTGTAGCCCGCCACGCCTAGCCCCAGCAGCGCCGCCACGGGGATGCGCACACGCGGCCAGCGCCAGGCCGCCAGCAAGACCAGTTTTAAGCCGGTATAGGCAAGATAGCGGGCTAGGTGGCGTTTGGGCCACAGGTTGGCTAACCCGTCGCCCCGGGCATACAAATAGTACTGGCGCGCAAAGGCCGCGAGTGACGGGCGGGGCCGAAAGTTGACAATCGCCGCAGGCACAAATGTCCGCCGGAAGCCGGCCCGTTCGGCGGCCAGATTGAAGACCAGATCCTCGCAGTGGCTCAGCCATTCGGGAAAGCCGCCGATCTGTTCCCAGAGGCTGCGGCGGAAGGCCATGGACTTGCCGAAGGGCAAAAACGTCGCCGGATCGATCTCCTCGGGGTTGCGATAGTTAACTGCGCCCAAAGTCAACTCGAACAGGCTCTGCGGGGTGGGGTGAAAGAAGCCGCCGACCAGATCGGTCTGATCGGCTTCGAGCGGCGCAATGATCGCCGCCAACCAATTCGGGTCAAGCGTCAGACCCGCATCGGTACAGGCAATCAGGTCGCCCCGGGCCTGTTGCACCGCACTGTTGCGCCCCGACGAAATATTAAAGCCCCCGCTGACCAGGCGAATCCGTGGCTCGCGCGCCGCATAGGCCATGACGATCTGTGGGGTGGCGTCGCGGCTCTGGCAATCATTGATCACGATCTCGTCGGGCAGGCGGGTCTGGGCCAGCATCGAATCGAGCAAGGTCGCCAGATTGTCGGCCTCGTCGCGGACGGTGCAGACGAGCGAAACGAAGGGGGTTTGGGTCATAGCGTTGTTGAACCCTGCCTAACGTAGCGTACGGCGTTTTCTCAGCAGTGGGAGCGCGATCGCACTTGCCGCCACAGCGACTACCAGGAGTGCCAGCAACAATGGCGGGCCAGCAGGTAGGCCGTAACTCGGCAAGACCAACATCGTGGCAAAAAAACTACCGCCGATCCAATCGCCAAACCGTTCGAGCGGCAGAATATCGCGACCTAACCAGAAACTTGCCATAGGAAGTTGACGTAACGCTCCAGTATCACGCTCGATCAAATAGAGTGCATAGCGCCAACTGAGCAGCGTCGTCCAACTGATCGTCAGGGCAGCGAGGGTGACCGGCCAGGCCCAATGGAGGCGGCGTATCGTACTGAGCAGCGCCGCGAGACCCAGCGCGAGCCAGGGGGCGATCACGGTGAGCCGTCGCAGCCCAAAGGCTCCGCTGCCATGCCAATCGCCAATGCTCATATTGTAGATCAGGAAGGGCAAGACCCCAAACAGGGCCGCGCTACCAAGCCAGGGTTGCCGGAACAGCAGCGGCAGCCCGATCAGGCCCAGGAAGAAGGCGGGCGTCCATGGTAATAGCCCGCGCAGCGGCCCGAAAAAGAACGGCAGCAGCACCGGTTCGCCCGGCGTGATGTAGCCGGTTCCCTGGGGTACGGTCACAGGCGAACCGAAGATGATCGCCCAGGCGATCAGTTGAGGGCTGATCAGCAGCAGACCCAACACCGTAGCGAGGCCTAACCCCTGGGCCAGTTGGCGCAGTTGGGAGCGGCGTGCTTGGGCTGGGCTGCGCAGTGCGGCCTGCAACTGAAGCCCGGCAGTCAGGGCGGCAGGCGGCACCAGGGCCAGCGCACTCGTCCAGTAGATCAGTACGGCGAAGCCACTTGCCGCCCCGAGCAGTGCCCAGCGCCATGGCCCGGCTTGTTCGACGAGCCGCAACCAGGCCAGCACGGCCAAGGCCATCGCCGCAGCCGAGAGGCTATGGGCAAAACTGCCTTCACGCATAGCATAGTAAAACAGATTTGCGCCAAAATAGAGCGTCAAGCTGGTTAGCAGGGCTAGGCTTGGGGTGGTGATCCGGCGGGTAATCCGATAGACTGCCAGCAACAGAACCAAGCCCGCCAGCGCACTGATCAGGGTCGTGAGTACCACATAGGGCAGACTATAACCATCGGCTGCCCAGAGTTGGCTTCCACCCAGCAGCACAAACAGATGGGCCAGCCCAAAACCGGGCAACCAGAGCAGCCCCGGCCCAATCGCAAACGGGTTGGCATAATGGCCGGTTGCCTCAATCCAGAGCAGGTCGGGATTGGCTGGGGTATGCAAAAACGGCATCTCGCGATACTCATTCCCGAAATGCAGATCCCGATCAAAGGCTAACGAACGAGTATAGGCAAAATAACCTGTCCCGTCACTCGCCACCGCCGGGGCAAAACTCAGGACAAAACTGAGCCCCCAGAGCGCCACGAGCCAGCCGGTCGCCCAGGCATCATCGCGGCGGGCGGCGGGGCGGCGGCGGGCCATTCGCACGAGGGCCAGGGCAAGGGTGATGACACCGGCCGCCACAGTGAGTGACCAGGCCAGGGTGAGGCCCGCTTCGGGTAGTAGGTGCGCCGCTAGGGCTAGACCGGCTAGCGCTCCCAAGGCCGCGATTCCTGCCCGCAGCCAGCCTAAGCCAGCTAACCCAATACTGGCACTGACCAGCACTAGCCCCCAGGGCAGCCAGGAAAAGACCCCTAGCTCGGCCAGGATCTGCTGGGGGGTGCGCGGTGCAAGGCCAAACAGGGCCACGTGGCTCACGGCCATGCCCAAGGCCCGTGGCGGATCGCCAGTCAGGGTGGCCGGTGTAATCAGCAGGCTCATGGTCGGATCAGCCGCCTCGGGCAAGAATACGTGGTAAACCCGGAACTCGTTGCTCAGGGCAAAACTGGCTAGGGGCTGCCCAGCCTGACTGAGGGTCAGCAGCGGTGGGCCTACGGGGTTTTCGGGTGCCAGCGCATGCATGCTCAGCACAGCGGGTGCGGGTGCGGTCCGGAGGCGCAGGGTCGCCTCGGGACGCGACCAGCGAAACGGGATCGCCCGCCCATCATCGGTCTGCTCGCGGCCATAAAACCCGACTAGGAAGCCCTCATCGAACGGGCCACCCACGGTGATAGCCTGGCTTGATCGGGCGGTGAATTGCCAGAGTGCGCCAAGCAGCATCGCAAGCACCAGACAGGCCAGACCAAAGATCATCTGGGCAACCAGATTAGTTCGCGAGGGCCAACGAAACATAGTGGTGCAGGTCTTGTAGGGACGCAGCGTGCAGTGTCCGGGTGCTGCGTAAAGTTTTGTACGGATGGCCTGTTCCGTCGGGCTGAAAAAGCCCTCGGCTATGGCAAGCGAAGGCCGCTTGCGCGGCCTGGAGCCCGCGTGGGCGGGCTTTGCACACCATAGCCGAGGCGTTTACGCCGACGGGGAATGATGCGCTGCAAGACGTTACGTCGCCCTGGCGTGCTACGGCTCAGCGACGTGCTATACTACCACACTGATGCACGCGATCAGCATAAAGGAGCCTTCTGATGGCAAAGCCGCAGGCGAAGCCCGCCAAAATTGGGCGCAACGATCCCTGCCCGTGTGGCAGCGGCAAGAAGTATAAAGACTGCCATTTGCCGATCGAGGCGGCCGAGCGCACGACTCAGTTGCGGCTGCGCCAGGCCCAGGATACGCTGCTGCCACGGATTATTGCGGCGGCCCAGGCGAGCGAGCCAGAATTGTTGGTGGCGGCGTTTGGTCGTTTCTGGGAAGATCGCTACCAGTTTGATCAACTCGATACGCTTGACCAGCACGAGGATCGCGGGGCCGAGCGGTTTCTGACCTGGTTCGCCTTTGATGTGCGCCAACCTGACGGTCAGACCCTGGTGGCCCAGTTGACGGCCGACCCTGAATTTGTTCAAGACGAGTACGAGCAGCGCCTGCTTGATCAGTGGCAGAACGTGCGGCTGCGGGCCTATATTGTCGAGGCGATTGCCAAAGGCACGGGCATTAGTGTGCGAGATCTGTTAGATGGCGCAACCTATGCCCTGGCCGATTACCACGCCGCCAAACGCCTAGCCGTTGGCGAAGTGATTGTGGGCCATTTAGTACCTGCCGACACCGCCCCGGGGGCAACTGCGCCGACCTACTATCTTGCCGGAGCGGCGGCCCAACTAACGGACGATACCGCCGTGTCGCTGGTGGCGTTTGCCGAACTGCACCTGGCCGATCTGCGCCGCTCCGACCCCGAGGCCAGTTGGGCCGCGTTGCTGGCCGAGCGTAGCGAAGTGCTGAACCATTACGTGAGCGCCCTGCCCACTGAGCAACCCGACCCCACCATCTTTGATCGGATCATCAGCGAAGGCCAAATGACCCTGAAGTTAACGGCGGCCAGCGTCGCAAGTCTGCTCGGGCGTCCAGCCCCAGCCGAGACGGTGGAAGCGGGAGAAGACGCAGCGTCGTCCGACCCCAGTAAGGAAAATGCATAAACCTCTTGTGCGGATAGTTTTTGTCGTGTATACTTGTATTACACGTTTTCGTTTATTATAAATTCGGCCCATGATCGCGCTGGCAACCTCATCCTTAAGCGACCAGATCGAACTTCTACGCCTTCATGCGGGGGGGCGGCTTGATCTTGCACAGCGCAAGAGTCTGGGGCAATTCTTTACCCCGGCCCCACTGGCCCGCTTGATGGGCTCATTGCTACCAGCCACGCAACCCCGCATCAGTCTCCTTGACGCTGGTGCGGGGGTTGGCTCATTGCTGGGTGCAGCCGTTGAAGCGTTACTCGCCGCCCCTGAGCCACCCCGCCAGATTGCTGTTACAGCCTATGAACTTGATACTGAACTGCATTCTTACGTACAGCAAGCCTTGCAACTTTGCCAGGACGCATGTACTACTCAGGGGATTGCATTTCAGGCGACCCTCATCAAGGGCGATTTCATTGATCATGCTGTCGGGCAGTTGCGGACGCCTCTCTTTGCCACAAACCAACCGACCTACGATGCTGCCATTCTGAACCCACCCTACAAGAAATTAGGAAGTACGACACAGCACCGCCGCCTTCTGCGCAGTGTGGGCATTGAAAGCTCAAATCTTTACACGGCATTTCTCGCACTTGCCATTAAATTACTAAATCCTGATGGTACTATGGTTGCCATTACACCACGTAGCTTTTGTAATGGCCCCTACTTTCGCCCATTCCGCACATTACTCCTAGAAGAAATGGCACTCCAGCGACTTGATCTCTTTGAATCACGTGAGCAACTGTTCCAGGATGATGCAGTCTTGCAGGAGAACCTTATTCTTACAGCAGTCAAGCATCAACGAGCGGCACAAAGAGTGCTGATTGCTCAGCACCAGACGACCAATGATGATCTTGTTCTAACGCACGAAGTACCGTACGAACAGGTTGTCCGCCCTGACGATCCAGAACAGTTCATTCATATTGTCACTGATCCTGAAAATGAACAGATCGCTCGTCAGGTACGCACCCTGCCGGGACGTTTGTCCGATCTTGGCATAATGGTCTCGACAGGAAGAGTTGTTGACTTTCGGGCCAAAATTTACTTGCGCACCATGCCAGAGCCAGGAACAACGGCCCTCATTTATCCGTTACACCTAATCAATGGTACAGTCCACTGGCCAAAGCTTGGGGCAAAAAAAGCGAATGCGATTGTAGATGGCCCAGCAACAGCCGATCTGCTTATCCCAAATGGTTATTACGTCTTAATCAAGCGTTTTTCGTCCAAAGAGGAAGCCCGCCGGGTTCGTGCTACGGTCTATGATCCAGCTACTGTTCGTGCGTCACGGGTTGGTTTTGAAAACCATCTGAACTATTACCACTCTAATGGACAGGGAATCCCTGTGGATCTTGCCCGTGGTTTAGCTGCCTATCTGAACTCAACCCTGGTTGATCAGTATGTACGACAGTTTAGTGGACATACCCAGGTTAATGCAACTGATCTGCGCAAGCTACCATATCCTAGCTATCAACAGTTAGTCCTGATCGGTCAACGCATCGGATCACAACAACTTGCGCAACCTGAATTGGATGCGCTTATTCATCAGGAGCTTTTTGTGACCAATGAAGCCGATGATCGGCAATTGCTTCAACAACAACGCCTGGCTGAAGCAATTGCCGTCCTGCGCGATCTTGGTTTTCCGCGTGCGCAACTCAATGATCGTTCAGCACTCACCCTGCTTGCACTCCTTGATCTCAAACCTGGTGATCCATGGCCCCAGACCAGTGCCCCGCTCTGTGGTATTACGCCAATGATGGATTTTTTTGCCCAACATTATGGCAAGCAGTATAAGCCTAATACCCGCGAAACCGTACGACGACAGACGGTACATCAGTTTCTTGAAGCTGGATTGATCGAAGCCAATCCCGATGATCCTGAGCGCCCAGTCAATAGTCCTAAGGCAGTCTACCAAATAACTGAAGTAGCGCTTGACTTGCTTCAAACGTATACAACACCTGCCTCGTCACGCCGCTTGTATGCCTATAAGGCCGAAATTACGAGTTTGCGCCAACGCTATGCGCAAGAACGCGCCATGCATCGCATTCCGGTGCAACTCCCTTCGGGTGAAATCCTATCGCTTTCACCGGGTGGGCAAAACACCCTTATTCCTGCAATCATTCATGAGTTTGCACCGCGCTTTACACCTGGATGTGAAGTACTTTATATCGGTGATACCGATGAAAAGTTTGTTTTCTTTGCACGCCAACGTGCGCTAGAACTCGGTATTCACGTAGATCGCCACGGCAAAATGCCTGATGTGGTTCTGTACTATGGGCAGAAACATTGGCTTGTTTTGATTGAGGCGGTTACATCACATGGCCCAATTGATGCTAAGCGCAAAGCCGAACTAGCTGCCCTGTTTCAACCAACTCAGTTAGGCTTGGTTTTTGTGACCACCTTCTTGACCCGTCAGGCGATGCGCGAATATTTGCCCCAGATTTCGTGGGAGACCGAAGTTTGGGTTGTTGAGTCACCTGCACACCTGATCCACTTTAATGGTGAACGTTTTCTTGGCCCGTATTGAGTTGGTGAATCCAAGCCTCGTTACCCCAGGAGAATCCTATGTCCCCAATGAGTACGATTGCTCCACCAGTGCGCGCTGCCGATCATGTTATTCGACGCATTCTGGTGATTGGGGCCGGGTTAGACCGTGCCCACACCGCTTCTCACGCTTCTTATTGGCCTTCCCCGATGCAACCCTGAGCCTGTTGCGGGTTAGGGTGGATCAACTGTTGCTTCGTGGTGGCCCGGTTAGCTGAGCGCTTCCAATACTGGCCCTTCTGGCGTATCGCGTACTTGCCAACCAAGCCCGGCCAATTGTTGGCGGATCGTATCGGCCGCAGGCCAGTCGCGTGCTGCCCGGGCATGTTGCCGGGCTGCGACCAGGTTGGTCACTTCAGGCGGGATCGCGGGAGCGGGAGCGGGGTCTGGTTGCGCGGGGGCGGCCCAGGCCCAGACCTCAGCGGGCAGATCGGCGGTTGGATCGGGTAACTGGAACGGGCCAAGTTCGCTCAGCGCCAAGGTGTCCTGGCGGGCGTAACGCCGGGTTTGACCGTCAGGCGTCATCACGGTGACGCTGCCGCGCCCAAAAACCTGGCCTGTTCCAGCAACCAGGTCAAATAGCAGATCGGTATGCTCGTCAATCCCGACCACGGTATAGCCCGGAGGCAGTAACGCAAGCAATTGGGCAAAGCGGGCTTGGCCCACAAAACAGCGGCTGGTATCGAGTTCGGCCCCGCCCTCGGCATTGTCCCAATGCGGCACCAGGATCAGGCGCAGGCCGTATGGCCCCAGCAGATCCAGACCCGGTTGCCAGTGCAGGTCACTCCCAACTTTGAAGATCTCGTAGACGGGCAAGGCCAGCGCCCCCATCGCCACCGTCGCGGCACTTGCGGTGGCCAGGGCGGCCCCGTGGCGGTGGCGGGCCAGGGTCCGCTGCCAGGCCAGACTCCCGGCCAATTGGCGTACCGCATAGGTGGGACTGCCTGCCCCCAGAAAGATCAAACGGGCCTGTTGCAGGCTAGCACTGATCGCCGGATCATCAGGGCTGGCGGCACTGCCACGTGCCCGGGCAGCTATCAGACTGACGTCGGGACGCATCCCTTGGAGCCGGGTGCGCAGATAATCGGCAACCTTTCCCGCCACCTGGGCGCTATTAGGCTGAAAGCCTGCCGGGGTCTCGAGGATCGCAATCGGTAACGGCGTTGGGGCGTTGGCTGCTAGACGATCATAGACAACCCCGGCATGGGCGGTGGTTTCCCCTGAGCCGATCAGGGCGAGTAGGCCGGGTGTGGCCGTAGGCAAAGACGACATGCAGATACTCGATCTGACTAGACACCGATATCACGGCGATTGAAGCCAACCACCCCAATGACAACAAAAACGATCACCAGGCCCAGCAAGACAGCCGTATCACCAGCCTGCAAGCCATTGCGGAGCGGCTCGCTGCCCGAGTAGTAATAGAAAGGTGACAGTTTCTGGAGCCAGGCCAGCCCGTCGACCCGGGGTGCCAGCGTATTGGCAAAATAGCTCACGACACCGAACCCCGACGCGATCCCTAAGGCCAAGGTTGGGCGGCCCGTGATCGCCCCGGCCGCCAGCGCGAGCGCCCCAAAACTGAGGCCCAGCAAGCTCAATTGAAGGGCCATCGCCGCTAAGTGGCTGACGGGTAAGGCCAGTTCGGCGGGATTATTCAGGGCGATGAGCATCAATAAGACCGAAACCCCGATCAGGCTGAGGGCGACCGCCAGGGCCGCAAAACGGTGCAACAGCACCTTGGTGCGACTGACGGGATAGGCTAACAACAGATCAAGCGTTCCGGCATGCTCGTCACCGGCAATGGCCCGGGTTCCCGTACTGATCGCAAAGATCAGGATCAGAATGGGGCCAATAATCCCAAAGACGGTAGACTGAAGATAGCCCGCCGGACTGATCATATCACTCAAGCCAAACGCTTCGATCATGGCCTGGGGATAATTTTCGAGCGCCGCCGCCATTTCGGGGCTACGAATCGACGGGTAGAAAGCCGCATAGACCGCTGCGGCGACTGCCAGGCCCAGACACCAGCCCACAATCCCAATGCGCTGTTCCCAGAGGGTTTTCGTAAACACATTACGCAGCATGAATGGCCTCCTCGCTGCGATAGTACGCAAAAAACAGGTCTTCGAGGCTCGGTTCGGCTGATTGAATATGTTGCACCGTAAACTGGGCGGCGGCCTTAATCAAGCCATCAGCCGAGCCAGCCAAGCGGCAGCGCAAAACCGGCCCCTCAAGCTGCAGATCATGGACTTCGGGCAGGCGCTCGAAGGGTTCGGCGGGCACCGGGCCAGCAAACGTGATCGTGACCAGAGCAACGGCACGCTGGCGCAGATCTTCGACCTGTTCGACCGCCACTAAGCGGCCTTCGCGAATGATCCCGATCCGATCAGCGGTCTGCTGTACTTCGTTGAGCATATGCGATGAGAGGAAGACCGTCTGGCCTTTGGTGCGGGCTTCGCGTACCAACGTGACAAACGCTTGCTGCACGAGCGGATCAAGGCCACTGGTAGGTTCATCAAGGATCAACAGTTCGGGCTCATGCATCAGGGCTTGCACCAGGCCGACCTTTTGGCGATTGCCTTTCGAGAGACTGCGGATGCGGGCGGTCAGATCGAGGCCAAGCCGTTCAGCGAGATGTTCGACCCGGTTCCAGGGGACACAGCCGCGCAGATTAGCCGCGTAGGTCAAAAACTCGCGCACCCGCTGGTTGGTATTGACGACAAAATCACCTGGCAGATAGCCAACCCGTTGGCGCAAGGCAATCCCGCCAGCCTGTGGTTCCTGACCAAAGAGGCGCACCGTGCCGCTGGTTGGGCGCAGCAGATCGAGCAACAACCGAATCGTGGTGGTTTTACCAGCCCCATTTGGCCCCAGGAAGCCAAACACCTCGCCTGGTTGCACCACCAGATTTAAGCCGTCAAGGCCACGGCGCTGCCCATATTGTTTTGTCAATTGCTCGGTCAGAATCACAGCATCCATTGGCTAACTCCATCCCCAACCAACTCGTCAGGCTACGTTTTATGCGCTACATCGGGGCTATGGTAGCATTTTGGGGCGGCTTGTGCATCGCCCTTGCGATGGATTGCGACGTCCGCCTCCGGCGGTGGGATGTGGGGTGGCTGCGCCACCCCAGACAGTTGTTGCGTGGGGGGGGGGGGGGGGGGGGCCGCCCCCCCCCCCCCCCCCCCCTCTCGCGGTGCTCGCCCCCCCGCCCCCCCCCCCCCCCCCTCAGGGCGGCCCGCCCCCCCCCCCCCCCGCGCGCGCGCCCCCC
>JBLWKA010000012.1:0-24938 GCA_048381555.1 Oscillochloridaceae bacterium umkhey_bin13 | reverse complement strand
GCGCGGCCCGGACGCGGCGGGGGGGGGGGGGGGGGGGGCGCGCACCCCCACGAGGGGTGGCGAGGCGGGGGCCGCCGCCCCCCCCCCCCACACCCCCCCACGCAACAATCGAATCGGGTTAGCCCCCACCGTTGCGCCCCACATCGCCTATTCTGCGCGATCCGTCACCGCCCCGAGGCTGGCCGACGAGACGAGGCGCGCATACTTGGCAAGCACGCCCCGCGGATACTTCGGCGCGGGTGGACTCCAGGCGGCCCGGCGGCGGGTCAACTCGTCGTCGGGCACATTGAGTTGGAGCAGCAGCGTATCGGCGTCAATCGTGATGCTATCGCCTTCCTGCACCAGGGCCAGCGTTCCACCCACATACGCTTCGGGCGCAACATGGCCGACGACCAGCCCGTAGGTACCACCCGAAAAACGGCCATCGGTGATCAGGCCGACACTATCACCCAGCCCGGCCCCGATGATCGCCGAGGTGGGGGCGAGCATTTCGCGCATCCCTGGGCCGCCCTTGGGACCTTCGTAGCGGATGACGACAATATCGCCCGCGCCGATCTTGCCTGCCAGAATCGCCGCCAGACATTGCTCTTCGGCATCAAAGACCCGGGCCGGGCCGGTGATCACGCGCTGCTTGATCCCGGTAATCTTGGCGACACAGCCTTCTTCGGCCAAGTTGCCGCGCAGAATCGCTAGATGGCCCTTGGCATAGAGCGGTGCATCCATCGGGCGAATCACATCCTGACCCTCGGGTGGCGCATCAGGCACATGCGCCAGGGTCTCGGCGATAGTTTCGCCGGTAATCGTCAGGGCCTCACCGTGGAGCAACCCGGCCTTGAGCAGCATCTTCATAACCTGGGGCACGCCGCCAACCTGATGCAGATCGGTCGCCACATACTGGCCCGAAGGCTTGAGGTCACAGAGCACCGGTACGCGCTGGCGAATGGTCTCGAAATCATCAATCGCGAGCGGCACACCGGCTGCATCGGCAATTGCGAGCATGTGCAACACCGCGTTGGTCGAGCCGCCGAGGGCCATGATCACGGTGATTGCATTCTCGAAGGCTTCGCGGGTCAAGATCTGGCGGGCAGTGCGGCCAGCCTTAATCGCCTCGACCAAGACCTCACCGGAACGGGCGGCGCTATCGGCCTTTTCGGGATCTTCGGCTGCCATCGTAGATGAGCCAAGCAGACTCATGCCAAGTGCCTCAATCGCCGAGGACATTGTATTGGCGGTGTACATGCCACCACAGGAACCGGCCCCGGGGCAGGCCCTGCGCTCAACTTCGAGCAGTTCGTGCTCATCAATCTTGCCAGCGCTATGCTGACCGACGGCCTCGAAGGCACTGACAATCGTCAGATCGCGGCCATGGTAGTGACCGGGCTTGATCGTGCCACCATAGACAAAGATGCTGGGAATATCGAGGCGGGCCAGGGCGATCATGGCCCCGGGCATATTCTTATCACAGCCCCCGACTGCCAGAATACCGTCCATGCGCTGGGCATTGACAACCGTTTCGATCGAGTCCGCAATCACCTCGCGGCTAACGAGCGAGAACTTCATGCCCTCGGTGCCCATCGAAATGCCATCACTGACCGTGATCGTACCAAAGGTCTGGGGCATACCTCCGGCGGCGTGGATCGCGGCGACGGCACGATCAGCAAGTGGGCCGAGTCCGGCATTGCAGGGTGTGATCGTACTATGGCCGTTGGCAACCCCGATGATGGGCTTGCTGAAATCCTCGTCGTTAAAACCAACAGCGCGCAACATTGCGCGGTTGGGTGAGCGCTGGGCGCCCTCGGTGATCATGCGACTGCGGCGGTTGTGACTCATGCGCGTCTCCTTCGACATCAAGACTAACGGGCCAACACTAGGGGTACGGTCACGGGCTATTTTACCACCGCCTTGGCTTGACATGCGACCAAAGCACGCTACACTCAGTAGCACGATTCTTGTGCAACCACAAAATGGGCCATTCCGAGTACAATGAGGAATCCCGGCTCCAGATTCTATGCCGAACCTCCCCACCCTGAATCTGCCTCAGTTCAGCATGACATAACTGTGCTACAATCATCCGTACCCCTACTTTTAAGGATGAACGATGCGTGCCATTGGCCTGCTGCTTGCCCTCGTGGCCCTGATCATGACCGTGATCGTATGGCCGAGTCACCCTGCATTGCACGCACAAACCCCACCGCCGCCCCCGCCACCGCTACCACGCATTACGACTCTGGCCGGGCCAAGTTTTGGGCTTGACGGCCCTAGCACGGCCGCAACCTTTGTTGCCCCGAACGATGTCGCATTTGGTCGCGATGCCGCTGGTGATTTTTTGTTAGTGGCTGATCGGGAGAGCCATGCGATTCGTCGGCTTGATCTGGATCGTGGTCTCGTAACGACGCTTGCCGGTCAGAACGGCAGCCCCGGTGGTGATGATGGGTTAGGTGGGGCAGCGCGCTTCTTTTTTCCCGAGCGGGTGGCGGTAAGTCCAGTCGGGGCTTTTGCGCTGGTCTTTGATCAGATTGGTGTGCGCCGACTTGACCTGAATACGGGCTTGGTTACGACCCTGGTGCGCGAACCAGGGAGCGATCTGGTGATCAGTCCTGATGGTAGTTTTGCGCTCTTGGCAAACCAGAATGGCATCTTGCGCCTTGATCTGGCAACCAATACCCTGACAACGCTCAATCCGCTTACGGCCTATATCACTTCACGCATGAAGCTAGCCCTGCGCAGTGATGGTCAGGTTATATTTGCCACAACCTACGACAATCATGTCATTCTACAGCTTGAGTTGTCCAGCGGTACGCTCAGTGTGTTGGCCGGGAGCTATAATCAGTCGGGGAGTCTGGATGGCTTCGGGCCCGATTCACGATTTGATTTTCCGATTGCGCTGGCCTTGAAACATGATGATAGCCAGTTGGTCGTGATAGACGATCGCAATCGGGTGCGTGAAATTAATCTGTTAACCTTGATTGTCAGCACCCCGATCCTTGTGGGGGATGAACTGAGTGCGGCGACCGGCATTGTTTTTAGTCCTGATGATAGTTTCCTGGCGGTTGCGGGTTGGCAGGGAGGCATCCTGCAAACTATTCTGAATGATGAAGTAGCCTGGTTGGCTGGCCGCGAACCAACTGGCTTCGTTGATGCGATCGGTACCGCTGCCCGCTTTGGTAACAATCTTGGCGGGGTGAGCGTCAGCCCCGATCGGCGCTGGGCCCTGGCCGCCGATCCCGGCAATGGCATCCGGCGGCTGCAACTCGTCAATGATGGGCCCAATCAGGCCGGGACGGTGACGACTCTGTTTGCTGATCCGGCGGTGCTTGACCTCGCCATTAGTTCTGATGCGAGCTTTGTGGTTTATACGACCAATCGCGGCGTGGTGCGGCAACTTGATCTGACCACCGATCCGCCAACGGTGAATGATCTGGCCGGACTAGAAGATAATTTCGCCTGGGTTGATGGGATTGGTACAGGAACCCGTTTTAGCGCAGGTCTGACTCTGGCACTGAGCCCTGATGATCGGTTTGTCCTGGTGGCTGATCATGGGAATGCGGCAGTGCGCCGGGTTGATCTCACCACAATCGAAGTGACGACCTTGGCGGGCAATCCGGTTACGCCAGGCTTTGCCGATGGGCCGGGAACAACGGCGCGGTTTAATTTTGGTTCTTTCGGCGATCTGGTGATCAGCCATGATGGCAGTTTTGTCCTGATCACCGAAGGCACTAATCAGTTGCTGCGCCGCATTGATCTGACCACCAATGAAGTGAGTTCGGTGGCTGGCCAGGCTCTGGCTGATGGGGTTTTTGATGGCATTGGCTCCGCTGCGCGTTTGAATTATCCGCAAGGGGTTGCGCTGAGTCTTGATGATCAGGTGGCGTTTGTGCTCGAAAGGCATGGTTTGCGTCAGGTTGACCTAGCGACCAATACGGTGGTGCGACTCGCCGGATCAAACCCGACCCTCTATACCGATGGGATTCCCATCGGTTTCCAGAGTGGTTTTGTCGCGCTGACACCTGATCAAGGCTATCTGCTTTTGAGCGATCCGACGCGACGGGCAATCCGCCTGGTCGACCTGGCCCCAACGCCGCCAACGCCGCCCCCCGCGCCCGGCGAGTCGCACGTGGATACGCTGGCCGGTCAGCCCGGTCAGATCGGGAGCCGCGATGGGGTTGGGGCCGAGGCCCGTTTTAGTGCCCCAACCGGAATTGCGGTCAGTGCAACTGGCATCGCCTTGATCGCCGATACCGATAACCATACGATTCGGCGCATGGTTGTCGCAACAGCCAGTGTTACGACCCTGGCGGGCGCTCCGGGCGATCCCGGTAGTAGCAATGGCCCCGGTGATAGTGCGCAGTTTAATACGCCCACCGGCGTAACGATTGATCGGCTCGCTACGGTGGCGTTTGTGGCCGATCAGGCCAACCATACTGTACGCCAAATCGATCTGCGCAATGGCGAGGTGACAACCTATGTTGGGCAGGCCGGGGTGTCTGGCAATGCCAACGGCCTGCGCCAACAGGCCCGCTTGCGTACCCCGATTGCAGTTGCGCTAGTCTGTAGCAGCGGGCCACTGAACGAAATCACTGATCCATTGGCCGATTGCCCCATCTTGTTGATCGCCGATACGGGCAACCATGTCGTGCGCCACGTCGATCGGCGTACCGGGCAGGTCACGACCCTGGTTGGTCAGGCTGGCACGCCTGGTAATCTGGATGGAGTGGGGGAGGCGGCTCGATTTAATCAGCCCGGCGGCCTGGCGATGGCCCCCAGTGGCCGTTTTGTGCTCGTTGCCGATCTGGGAAATAATGCGGTACGCCGGATTGAGTTGCCTGGTGGGGTGGTGCGTACCTTGCAGACTGGCATTGTGAGCGGGGCCAGTTTAGCGCAGGGCCAGGCCGGGATCTTTAATATCATGCCCGGCTGCGATGACGATCTGGCCTTTGTGCTTAGTGCCCAGGGCCATACCGTGAGCGAGGTTAGCCCGTTAACGGGTGATCTGCGCTTACTTGCGGGTCAGCCCAATCAGCCCGGGTTTGTTGATGGCGGTGGCCCCGAGGCCCGGTTCAAGGCTCCGAGTGGCGGTGGGCCAGTTTGCGAACCAGGCAAACCCGGTAGTCTGCTTATTGGCGATACCGAGAATGCCTTGGTACGAGCAATTACGCTCCCTCCGCGCTTCCGAGTCTTTTTGCCCAAGGTTGATTGGACAAACCCGATCACGGAGCCGCCGTTCTAAGAGGTATCGGTACGGATGGGTTTCAAGCCTAGATCTCACCTCCTGTGATAGCACCAGTTGCCGATCTTGAAGTGATCCTGCGGCAGACTACGGGTGCGTATGCTGTCGAGGTACGGTTTACGCCTGCGGGGAGCAATGCGCCCGTGCGGTTGCTTGAGGGCGACCCGCCGCTGGTGCAACTGGATGCGCCTGCGCTCTTGGAACTTCAGGCCGCCCGTGACGACATGGCGCTCTATGCCACGCTGCTCAGTGCGCGCTTGTATGCCGATGTGCGCCTGCGCGAGGCGCTGGCCCGCGCCCTGGCAGCGAGTGCCGGGGCCGGGGCGGCGGTGCGCCTGCGTCTGGTATTGGATGAGCGTGATCCAGGGTTGCATACCCTGCATTGGGAGGCGCTGGAGGATCCTTCGGGTCGTGGCCCCTTGCTCGGGCTGAGCGAACGGGTGCGCATGGTACGCTTTTTAAGCAGTGCCGATCTTGAACCGTTGCGCCCGCGCCCACTGGCAACCACGCAGGCCCTGGTGGTAATTAGTAGTGGCGAGGATCTGGATGCCTATCAGTTGGCTCCGTTGGATGTGGAAGCCGAAGTAGCGCGGGCACGGGCCGCCCTGGGTGATCTACCGACGACGGTAGTACAAAGTAGCCCGACCACGCCCGTGACCCTCAATCGGCTGGTGGCGGCGCTGCGTGACGGCCCCGATCTGCTCTATTTGGTAGCGCATGGGACGCTCCATCGCGGCCAGCCCTTTCTCTGGCTCGAAGATGATGATGGTTTTGCGGCACGGGTTAACGCCAAACTGTTGATCGAGCAGATCCAGGCCCTGACGAGTCGCCCGCTGCTGGTGATCCTTGGTTCGTGCCAGAGTGCTGGCAATAACGCGGTTGACGGTGCCTTGACTGCGCTCGGGCCGCAGCTCGCTAGTGCTGGGATTGGGGCCGTGATCGCTTTTCAGGGCAACGTGCAGCTTGCTGATGCCGCCACTATGTTGCCGGTCTTGCTGCGCGAACTCCGGCGCGATGGGCAGCTTGACCGGGCGCTCGCGGCGGCGCGGGCCAGCCTGAGCGAACGCGGCAGTTGGTGGCAGCCAGTGCTCTGGTTGCGCATGCTTGATGGGCAACTCTGGACAACCAGTGAACCTGTTCGCCCTGAGCCTGCGGCTTCTGCCCCGCCGCACAACCTGCCCGCCGAGTTGGATACGCTGGTGGGCCGCGACCATGATCTGGCGACGGTGATCAGCTTGTTGAGCGATCCTGCCACCCGCTTGCTAACGTTGGTGGGGCCGGGTGGAGCCGGTAAGACCCGTTTGGCGCTAGCGTTGGCCTGGCAGTTGCAAAGTACCTACCCAGATGGCGTTTGGTTGATCGAACTGACCAGCCTGCGTGACCCGGCCCTGCTTCTCCCCAGCATTGCTCAGGTGCTTGGGGTCAAGGAAGTCGCACCTACGAGTCTGCTCGAGTTGCTCCAGAACTATTTGCGCAGCCGCCGCATGTTGTTGATCCTGGATAACTTTGAGCAGATTGCCCCGGCTGCACCGCAGGTTGCCCAGTTACTGGTCGCTGCCCCGGGCCTCGAAGTGGTCGTGACCAGTCGTACCGCTCTGCGTATTTCGGGTGAACAGGAGTTTGCGGTGAGTCCCTTGCCCATCCCCGATCCCGCACGCTTGCCCGCAGCGACCCATGAACGGTTAGCGCTGCTGGCTGCCAATCCAGCCGTAGCCTTATTTGTGCGCCGAGCAGCGGCGGTGCGCCAGGGTTTCGTGCTGAATGAACACAATATGGAGGCGGTGCAGCAACTGGTGATCCAGTTGGATGGTTTGCCACTGGCGATCGAGTTAGCAGCGGCGCGCAGTCGTTTGTTGACGCCTCAGGCGATGCTTGGCCGTCTGGGTGATCGTTTGGGACTGCTCACTGGTGGGGCACGCGACCGGGCCGCCCATCAACAGACCTTGCGGGCCACGATTGCCTGGAGCTACGACCTGCTCGATGCGGCGCAGCAGCGGCTGTTCGAGCGCCTGGCGGTTTTTGCTGGGGGCTGTACACTCGAAGCGGCCGAGGCGGTGTGTAATCCCGCTAGTGATCTGGAGTTAGATCTGTTTGAGGGGATTGCGGCGCTGGTCGAAGAGAGTCTGCTGCGGGCGCACGAGCATCCCGATGGCAGCACGAGTTTCAGTATGTTGACCACGATTCGGGCCTTTGCGCTCGAACGTCTGGCTCAGGATGCGGGATCACTGTTGATCTGGAAGAGCTTTGCCGATTATTATCTGGCCCTCGCCCAGGCGGGGGATCGTGACGCTCGTGGCCCTAATCCTGGCCCGGCGCTTGATCTGTTTGAGCGTGAGCATGTCAATTTGCGGACGGCCCTCGATTGGGCGCTGGAAACCGATGCGATCACGACCGCCTCTGATCTTGCGATCGTCTTGTGGTGGTTCTGGCATGTGCGTGGCTACCTGAGCGAAGGGCGCACCCGGCTGGCGGCAGTCTTGGCACGGGCCGATGCGATCCCTGGGTTGCAAGTCGCCTCGTTGCGGCTTGGCGCAGGCAACCTGGCGCTGGCTCAGGCTGATTATGCCGACGCGCAAACCAATTTTCAGGCTGCGCTCGCGATCTACGAGCAAGAACGCACTCTGGCTGGGATTACCCGCACGCTCAACTCGCTCGGAATTACGGCCTTGCGGCTGGGCCAGTACGAACAGGCCCGCAGCTACTACGAGCGCAGTCTGGCCCTCTGTCGTGAATTGAACCTACGCGCCGGGATCGTCACGCTGCTGAACAATCTGGGTCTGCTGCTCATGGAACAGACTGATTTTGGGCAGGCCCGCACCTATTACGAAGAGAGCTTGGCGCTAGCTCGGGTTGATCAAGACCGCGCCCGCCTGGCCCTGGCCTTGAGTAACCTGGGTCTGGTGGCGATCTTTCAGCACGATCTGGCCCAAGCCCACCTTTGGCTGCGTGAGGCATTGCCACTCTGTCGGGAATTGGGCGATCAGGGGCGCACTGCGAGTGTGCTGCGCTCGCAGGGGTTGGCGGCCCTGCAGCAGCATGATGTGCGTCAGGCAGCCACTGTGCTGAGCGAGAGCCTGAACCTGTATGTGGGCCTGCGGGATCGCAGCGGGCTGGCCTACAGCCTGGATGGGATTGCGAGTCTGGCCGCCCATCAGGGCGATCATGTGGAGGCCGTCCGGCTCTGGGGGGCGGCTCATGCGCTGCGCAGCGTGATTGGGGCCATCCTCCCACCATCTGATGAGCTCTGGCTGGAATACGAACAGGCCCCGACCCTTGCCACGCTCGACCCGGCTGCGTTCGCGGCTGCGACCGCTGCCGGGGCCGCCCTCGATCACGAAGCTGCCGTACGTGAGGCGTTAGCGGTCACGAGCCGCGTTATGGCGTCGGATCCGGCGCACCCGCAAATAGCGCCTCCACCGGTGCCGTAAGCCCAGGTAAAGTTACGGCGTGCAGATCTTCGCCCGATGCAATCAGGCGTACTTGGGTATAGGTACCAAGCTGCGGGTCTGGTTGCCAGCACACCAGCACATCGCGGGTGGCAGGGCGCACGATCCAATATTCGGGAACCCCGGCATGGGCGTAGGCGGCCCGCTTGATCTCGGTGTCCTGCTCGGGGTTTGAGGGCGAAAGCACCTCGACAATCAAATCCGGCACGCCGCGCACGCGCCGGTTGGCAATGATTGACGCCCGCTCGCGTCGCACCAGCAGAAAATCGGGTTGGACGGGATCACAGCCGTCCATCAAGACTCCCACGGGGGCGGTGAGCGCGTAGACCTCGCCGCGATCCTCGGCTGGAATGGCGATCAAACGGTAGAGCCGGCTGATAATCCATTGATGGAAGTTGCTTGGTGCGGTGGTCATGTATAAGATGCCCCCGATAATCTCGTAGCGGTTGCCATCAGCCGGAAGTTGCTCCCAGCGCGCGTAATCCCACTGTGCATCAAGTGAACGCAGCACAAGATCAGGTGCATAGGTTGTCATTGCCATGCCTTCCTGGATAGATCGGCTCGTACGATTTTGGGTTTTAGATGTTGAATTGCGCTACAGGAGGGTGACTGTCTGGATTGCAACCCATAGTTGCATTGTAGCATGGGTGGTTGAGAATCTGGTTTGTGGCCCAAACTGTTGCGCTTGAAAGTGGTATAATCGTGACGCCGTTACGGGCGTGAAAGCGCCTTGCCATCCGCTACAGGAGTATACAGCTATGGAACTCGGTCTCGTTGGGCTCGGTCGGATGGGCGCGAATATGGCCATTCGTTTGCTGCAGGGCGGGCATCGGGTGGTGGTCTATAATCGTACCGCCGCCAAGGCCCACGAACTTGCGACCGAGCATGGTGCGGTGGCCGCAACGACGCTCGAAGAACTGGTTGCTGCCTTGCCTACGCCGCGCATCGTCTGGTTGATGCTGCCCGCCGGGGCCGCCACTGATGAACATATTGAACAGGTCGTGCCGCTGCTCAGCCCCGGTGATATTCTGATTGATGGGGCCAATAACAACTATAAGGTTTCGATTGCGCACGGCGAACAATTGGCGGCCCGCGGGATCAAGTTTATGGATGCCGGGGTTTCGGGTGGGATCTGGGGCTTGCAGGTTGGCTATTGCACCATGGTCGGCGGCGATCCCGAGACCTTTGCCTATGTTGAGCCAATCTTCAAGACGCTGGCTCCACCCGATGGCTATCTGCTCTGTGGCCCGTGGGGGGCCGGCCATTTTGTCAAGATGATCCACAATGGGATCGAATATGGCATGATGCAGGCCTATGCCGAGGGCTTCGAGATCCTCGAACAGTCGCGTTACGACCTTGATCTCCAGAAGATTAGCCACCTCTGGAACCAGGGCAGTGTGGTGCGTTCGTGGTTGCTTGAATTGGCCGAGCGGGCCTTTGCCGATGATCCGAAGTTGGCCGAATTGCGGGGCTATGTGCAGGATAGTGGCGAGGGCCGCTGGACCGTGCAAGAGGCGATTGACCTTGATGTGCCCGCGCCAATCATTACCCTGTCGCTCTTGACCCGCTTCCGTTCGCGTCAGGACGATAGCTTTGGTGCCAAGGTTCTGGCGGCGCTGCGCCAGCAGTTTGGCGGCCACGCCGTTAAAAAAGCCGAGTAAGTCGTTATGACCCACGAACCAGGCTTGATCCTGCCCGAGAACCCGTTGCGCAGTGGTTTGCGTATGGGCCGCACCCCCGAACCCTGTACGATGGTGATCTTCGGGGCAAGTGGCGATCTGACCAGCCGCAAACTGGTGCCGGCGCTCTATAATTTGGCCCGCGAGCGCCGGTTGCCGGGTGGCTTTTCGGTGGTGGGGTTTGCGCGCCGGGACTGGGACGATCCCCAGTTCCGGGATCTGTTGCGGGCCGGGGTGGATGCCAATTCGCGCAATGGCTCGACTGAACCGGCGCTCTGGGCCAGTTTCGCCGAGGGTGTGGCCTATCATCGGGGTGACTTTGATGATTCTGCCGTCTACGCGGCCCTGGCCGAGCGCCTGGATGCGATTGATACGGCGCGCGGGACGGGTGGCAACCGGGTCTTTTATCTGGCGACTCCGCCCGAAGCCTACCCGACGATTATCCGCCAACTTGGTGCCCATGGCTTGGCCCAGGCCCCGGGCGGCGGTTGGGCACGGATCATTGTCGAAAAACCGTTTGGGCACGACCTGATCAGTGCCCGCGCCCTGAATCGTGAACTGCTCGCCGTCTTTGGCGAAGACCAGATCTTCCGGATTGATCACTACCTGGGCAAAGAGACCGTCCAGAATATTCTGGTGTTTCGTTTTGCCAATGGCATCTTCGAGCCACTCTGGGATCGGCGGGCGGTTGATCATGTGCAGATCACCGTTGCCGAAAGTATTGGGGTCGAGGATCGTGGGGGCTATTACGACCACTCGGGGGCGCTGCGGGATATGATCCAGAACCACCTGATGCAGTTGCTCTGTCTGGTGGCGATGGAGCCGCCGGTGGCCTATGATGCCGATGCAGTGCGTGACGAGAAGGTCAAGGTCTTACGAGCGATCCGGCCGATCACCCCTGACGAGGTAGCCCGCTTTACGGTGCGCGGCCAGTATGGCGCGGGCAGTGTCAGCGGTCGTCCCTTGCGTGGCTACCGCGACGAGCGCGGCGTGGCGGCAGATTCGCAGACCGAGAGCTATGTGGCGCTCAAGCTGTTTATCGAGAGTTGGCGCTGGGCCGGGGTGCCGTTTTATTTGCGCAGCGGCAAGGCCTTACCGCGCCGGGTCAGCGAGATCGCGATTCAGTTTAAAACTGTGCCGACGATGCTCTTTGCCGATACGCCCATGAACGAGATCGAGCCGAACGTCTTGGCGATCAAGATCCAGCCCGACGAAGGGATTACGCTGAAAGTTGGCTCGAAAGTGCCGGGCCAGGCCCAGATTCGGCCAGTGACCATGGATTTTCGCTATGGCACCGCCTTTGGCGTCGCCTCGCCCGAAGCCTACGAGCGCCTATTGCTTGATTGTATGCTGGGTGACGGGACGCTGTTTACGCGCCGCGACGAGGTCGAGGCCAGTTGGGCTTTGATCAGCCCGATTCACCAGGGCTGGGCCAGTGGCCCGCCCCAGGCCTTCCCGAATTATGAAGCGGGCACCTGGGGCCCGGCCGAGGCTGATGCGTTTATTCAGGCTGATGGCCGGGCCTGGCGTCGGTTGTAGTTTAGGCCACCCGCTGCTCGACTTCTTCGCAGATCGCGTGCAACAAAAGGCCGTGGATCTCTTGGATGCGAGCGGTATTCTGGCTCGGCACAATGATCGCATGGTCGGCGAGTTGGCGGGCCAGGCCGCCATTCTTGCCCAACAGGGCCACGCTGGTCAGGCCCCGGGTTTTGGCAACCCGCAGGGCGGCCAGAATATTGGGCGAGCCACCCGAGGTACTAAAGACCACCAGCACATCGCCGGGTTGGCCCATGGCCTCGACCTGGCGGGCGAAGATCTGATCATAGCCAAAGTCGTTGGCGATACAGGTCAGGGCACCGCCGTCAACATTGAGGCAGACCGCAGGCAAGGGGCGGCGGTCGCTACGATAACGGCCCACAAACTCCTCGGCTAGATGCATGGCATCGGCGGCACTGCCCCCATTGCCACACGTAAGCAACTTGCCCCCGACCAGGATCGCATCGGCGATCTGGACACAGAGCGCATCTACCTGATCGGCCTGTTCGCGCATGCTGGTCAATACCTCGGCCAACTCGTCGGCCTGCGCCGCAAAACTGGCCCGCGCCGTGGATTGCATGCTGCCGCCAATCCCACCGCCCAGGATTTCGGTCGCCTCATCAACCGCGCCTACCGCAGACAGCGTGGTCGCATAGGCTTCGTCGCCATCGGGGTAAATATGGTATTCGGGGTGGATATCACCCTTCATCTGGAGATGATAGTAGACGGCCCCGGCCACATTGATTGGCAGGGCGGGGAAACCATCGCCGCCATGGACAAGGCGGGCGTAGCGGCTCCCCTTTTCGCGGCGTGGCACCCGATCAGTATTATGAATGCCATACTCGGTGACATACCAAGCCATGTCGGGAAAGAACTTTTGGTGTAACTGAACCGCGTCGCGCAATTCGCCCTTGATCGCCGGAGCCTGATCAGGCGTAAAGGCAAAATACTCGTAGAAATGGACCCCGACATAATCACACTGCGCAATCTGGGGCTGGCCAATCTCGTAAAAGCGCTGCATCTTGCCGCGCTCGTCCATCATAAAACCGGGCGAAATCAGGGTAGCGCGGGGAAAGACTTCCCGGCAGCGTTTGATCGCCAGTTCGAGGAAATAGGCCCAACGCCAGATAAAATCATCGTCCTGGTTATAGACATTGGGCTCATTGCCGAGCTCGATCATGATCTCGGGCTTGAGCTTATACCAGGGTGTGATCTCTTGCTCGACGAGGTCGGGATTGAGGAAATCGTACTGCCAATATTTGGCATCGGGGCCAGTGGCACCGGCCAGCGTCTTGCCGGAGAGCGGGTCGAAGGGGCGGGCATAACTGGGGTCGCCGCTGACCGTGCGTACAATCAGATTGGGCACCATTGCCACCACACGCGCACGGGTCTTGTCATCCCAACCCTGGGGCAGACCCCAGCCAGTCACGACCTTGACCGTATCGTAGTTACCGCGACGCACACAATCTTCGAGCGTTTCGAGCTTATCCACATAGGTAAGAATAACGCCGCGCTGCCGTCGTGCCATCAAGGACTCCTTTGCACAAGCTTGGTTCAGCAGGCTGATCATACGTCGTACGTAGCAGGTACGTCAAGGTGCGATCTGGATGTTGGCTCCGAGTGAGGATGGTTGGACGACGGTCCAGGGTATGCTTCTCAGGATTCTGTAAGCTTACGGGTTGCCAGGGATGGTGTATGATGCGGAACCAGATTGGCAACGGGATGGCGAAGGAGTAAGACGCATTTTATGACTACACGTGAATTAGCCTATCGCATTCAGGGTGGCGAGCCGGTCGTCGGCCAGATTACGGCCCTGGGGGCGAAGAATTTTGCAACCAAAGCGATGGTTGCGGCCCTTTTGGCTGATAGTCCCACCCGCTTACGCAACTGCCCGCCGATTGGTGATGTCGCCATCACCCGTTCGATGCTTGAGGCAATCGGCGTGTCGTTGCGTGATGAAGATGGCGAGCTCTGGATTGATCCGACGGCGATGGGTTCGTCGCGGGTACCGATCCCCGATTCGGGTAGCAATCGTATTCCGATCCTCTTGTTGGGGGCGTTGCTGCACCGCTTTGATGAGGTCGCGGTGCCAGTGCTGGGCGGTTGCAAAATCGGCGAGCGTCCGGTGGATTTTCATCTGAATGCGATCGAACAGTTCGGCGGCGAAGTCCTGACCACCGCTGAAGGCTATCTGGCGCGGCGACACGGTCGCTTACGCGGCACCCAGATCAAGTTGCCCTATCCAAGTGTTGGCGCCACCGAAACCTGCCTCTTTCTGAGTGTGCTGGCCGAAGGGCGCAGTGTGATCGCCAATGCCGCAATCGAACCCGAAATTGTTGATTTGATCACCATGCTGCGGGCCATGGGCGCGGTGATCTTCACTTCGGCTGGGCGCGAGATCAAAGTCGAAGGGGTGCGGCGTTTGAATGGCACCCGCATGCCGATTTTAGGCGACCGGATCGAAGCGGCCTCGTGGGCCTGTCTGGCCGGTGCGTCTGATGGTGATATTACTGTTCATGGGATCAACCCGAGCCACCTGGGCAATTTTTTGGGCCATTTTCAACAGGTGGGTGGCGGCTTTGAGTTGTTAGATGATAGCAGTGTGCGCTTCTTCCGACGCGGGCCGCTGACCCCGACCGTAGTTGAAACTGATGTCTATCCTGGCTTTTCGACCGATTGGCAGCAGCCGTTTGCGATTCTGCTAACCCAGGCCCAGGGAATTTCGATTTTGCACGAAACGGTCTACGAGAATCGCTTTGGCTATTTGCATGCCCTGAACGCGCTGGGGGCCAATACCCAGTTGACAACCCACTGCCTGGGCGGGCTAAACTGTCGCTTTAGTGACAAGAATCATCAGCATAGTGCGATCATTGTGGGGCCAACGCCGCTGCGTGCCGAAGGCACGGTGATCACCATCCCTGATCTCCGGGCAGGCTTGGCCTATATTATTGCGGCGGCGATTGCCCGCGGCACCTCGTTCATCCGGGGCGTGCATCTGCTCGAACGGGGCTATGGCGATGTGGTGCCGCGGCTGTCGCGGATGAACTTGCGGATCGAACGGGTAGAATTAGGGCAGATCTTGTAAAGAAATTGAACCTAGGAGTGAGAGGGTATGTTTACGCACTACAGTGATCATGTTGGCAGCCACCCGAGTAAATTCTTCAAGGCGACCATGTTCCAGAGCGAGCGCCTGATGCTCGGCTTGAACTGTTTAGAACCCGGTCAGGAGCAGCACATCCACACCCATGCTGGTCAGGACAAGTTCTATTTTGTGATCGAGGGGACGGGACTGTTCACGGTGGGTGACGAAGTCCGCGAACTTGGCTCGGGCTGGACGATCTGGGCACCGGCTGAGGTGCCCCATGGCGTGCGCAACCAGGGTTCCGAGCGACTCGTTGTGCTGGTCGGGATTGCGCCCGCTCCAGGCCATTAAGTGGATGCGGTGCTCGATCCGGCGTAGGGGCGCGCCGTACGATGATCAGACTTAGCGACCCGGGCCTTGATACGGACGCAGATCAAGATCGAGGAACAGTTCGACAGCATAGGGATCGAAGTGGCTCCCTGCACCCGAGGTAATAATCGCCAGGGCTTCGTCGTAGGGCAAGGCCCCACGGTAGGGCCGGGGACTGGTCACGGCATCCCAGACATCTACTACCGCAAATAACCGGGCTTCAATCGGGATGGCCGGGCCGAGCAGACCCCGCGGATAGCCACGCCCGTCCCAGCGTTCGTGGTGGCACCAGGGAATCGCCAGCGCTGGCCCTAAAAAGCTGATCGGACTGAGCATTTCGTAGGCGTAGGTGGGGTGGCGACGCATTATCACCCACTCATCATCGTTGAGCGGGCCAGGCTTATGCAGGATATTATCGGGTACACCCATCTTGCCAATGTCGTGGAGCAAGGCCCCGCGCCGGATATGGGGCCAGAGCGCTTCGTCGAGGCCGGCGCGGGCAACTAGTTTCATGGTCAGGTCGGTGACCCGCCGCGAGTGCCCTTCAGTCTCGTGGTCGCGCAGTTCCAACGCCCGCGCCCAGCCCTCCAGGGTACTATCATAGGCTAATTCGAGGCCAACATTGGCCATGCGCAGTTCACGCATCAAACGCTCCCGGCGAATCTGGCCGTAACACTTCTCGATCACGGCCGGCAAGCCACTGAGGTAGGTTGGCTGGCGCACGATATACTCGTCGGCACCGAGTCGAATGGCTTGCAAGGCCAGATCGGCACTGTGGGGATCGGCCAGAATGATGATCGGTAGGCCAATCCCTAACCGATGGCGCACCAGTTTGAGCGTCCCGATCCCACTGAGTGGCCCGCCCTCGCCGCCGATCAGCACCACATCGTAGTTGATATTGCTACGACTGATCTGTTCGAGAGTTGTAGGATGGGCCTCGGTGGGATTCAGGCTGATATGGGGCGCATAGCGGGCCAGATGACGGCTTAGTTGCTCATACTCGCGATTGCTCATGCCAACAGCAAGCACGTGAATGCGTTCCATTTGGCGGGCCAGCAGCAGGCGGCTGCGGGCCAGGGCATCACTGAGCGTCGCGGGCAGGCGATTCAGGTAATCATCACGTTTGATCACCACATCATCAGCCCCGGCCTGGAGCGCAGCAACGGCGGCGGCCTCCTCATCAAGGCCCGTAATCACCACCACGGCCATCGCAAATTGCTGGGCACGAATGTGATCAAGAATCCGCATGCCATCGCCATCGGGCAGGTTCAGATCAGTCAGCACCAGATCAAAACTTGGCACCAGCAGGCGCTGCATCGCTTCACGCCAGGTGGTCGCAATCTCAAGAGTAATCCCTGGGTGGTGACGCTCAAAGAGGCGACGAGTCAGATCGGCGTCAAGGGCATTGTCTTCGATATAAAGCACACGCATAGGGGCTGCCTCGTAGTGCGTAACAGATCCGGGTTACGGTTTGGGTGGTTCGTTCAAAACCAGCCAATAGAGGTCGATCTGATCAACTACAGCCATAAATTTGTCGAAGTCAACCGGTTTGACGATGTACGAGTTAGCCCCGAGTTTGTAGGCGGTCTGGACATCCTGATCCTCTTTCGACGTCGTAAGAATGACCACGGGGGTTGTCCCAAGTTGGGGGTCGGCGCGGAGGCGGCGTAGCACCTCGAACCCATCGAGGCGCGGTAATTTCAGGTCAAGCAGGATCACTGCCGGAGTGGGATCAGTTGGCAGCCATGTCGTAAAGAGCTTGACGGCCTCTTCGCCGTCGCGGGCCACAATCAGCGGATTGGCAAGCCTTCGGCGCGTGAAGGCCCGCCGGGTCAGATCAAGATCCATGGGATTATCCTCAACCAGCACAATTGGTCGAATCATAGGAATGGTTACCTCCGTTGGGATTCATGTCGCCATGAAAACCATGGCCTCCCGGTTGCAAGGAGCAGGTCTACGCCAACACCTGATCACCTAACCGGCCTACGGGACGGCCAGGGTTTCGCTCAGGGGCAAGCGCACAAAGAAGGTCGCCCCCTGACCGGGGCTACTCTCGGCCCAGACACTGCCGCCACTGCGTTCGATAGCTTTGCGTACAATAGCCAGTCCAATTCCCGTTCCGGGATAATCTTCGGCGCGGTGCAAGCGTTGGAACAGACTAAAAATCTTGTCGTGATACTCCATTGCGAAGCCAATCCCATTATCGCGCACCCAGATCAGGGCCATGGCCCCCTCTTGTTTGGCCCCAATCTGGATCTGGGGTTGGCTCGCAGATTGACTAAATTTGATCGCATTTTCGATCAGGTTACGCATGGTCTGGCTCAAGCCTTCTTCTTCGGCCTGCACGATCAACGGGGCCACCGTGAGCGTGACCTGGGCATCGGCTTCGTGTAAGAAAGCAGCATGGACATCAAGCACATCCGTCACGACCCGTTGCAGATTGACCCCGGTCAGGCTCATGGTCCGCCGTTCGACCCGCGAATAGGCGAGCAGATCATCAATTAATTGGCCCATGCGCCCGGTCGCCGCCCGGATCATCTCAAGATAGTAGGGGCCATCACCATCGAGCCGATTGGCAAAATCTTCTTGCAAGAGGCGACTGTAGCCATCAATGCCCCGCAAGGGAGCTTTTAGATCGTGTGAAACCGAGTAAGCAAAGACTTCGAGTTCATAATTTTTGGCGGCCAGTTCGGCGGTACGCTCGGCGACACGGCGTTCGAGATCGGCATTCAACTCGTGGATTTCGATCTCGCGGCGGCGGCGCTCGGTCACATCCTGCACCATCGCCAGAAAGCCCGTAAACTGGCCTTGCTCGTTATGCAGCGGCGTATTGATCCATTCGCAACGGATGTAGGTGCCATCGCGGCGCAGATTTTCGCCTTCGATATGCATCGTCATGTGCGAATTGCTGATCTGGTTGCGGATGCTGGCCAGGCGCGCCAGGACTTCTGGGGTCATGATAAACTCGTCCGGGCGATGTTCAATCACCTCGTCGGCGCTCCAGCCGAAGATCTGTTCAGCAGCCGGGTTCCAGTAGGTAATCAAGAAGCTCTGGTCACTGATGATCACCCCGATGGGGGTGCGGTCGAGCACCAGGCGCAGGCGACTCAGGAGGGTATCGCGCTCGGTGATCGCGGCGCTCAGGCGCAATTCGTTCTGTTTGCGTTCGGTAATATCAGCCAGCACTCCCAGCATCCGCACGGGTTTGCCAGTCCGATCAGTTAAATAGCGACCTCGTCCGACCGTCCAGCGAATCGTGCCATCGGGCCAGATCACGCGGTACTCTTCCGCAAAGGGCACCAACTGTTCGCGGGCACGGCGGATCCCTGCTTCCAGGCGGGACAGATCATCAGGATGTACCATCTTGGCAAAGGTACTGTAGCGTCCGTCGAACACTCCTTCTTCCAGGCCCACGATGCGGGCATGGTGCCCCTCCCAGATGATCACATTGCTGCGCAGATCCCAGTCCCAGGTACCCATGCCCCCCGCATCAAGCGCCAGCCGCAAACGCTCTTCATCGGCATGGGCCGTCTCGACAATCTGCTCCCAGGTGGCGCGGTAGCGATCAATCAGCAGCGCAAAAGCGGCGGCAACCATGGTAAAAAAGATCGCTTCGGAACTGGTGGGCACGCCCGGGGCGTCAATCATAACCGCCACACTAAACAGGGCCGCACAACAGATTGCAGTAACAATGATCAGGGCATGGCGGGCCAACAATAGACCGGCCAGGGCAATCACGACCATATAGGCGACAGCAATAATGCCACTGGTTTGAAAGCCACCCCGGGCAATGGTCTGGGTGGCAATCGTGATCACCAGCCCGATCAAACAGATAGTGGCGAGTTGCAACTGCCCACGGCGCAAAAGGGTAAGAATGACCAGCAGCGCCGCGATCACAATCAGGTTGAGTGTAACCCCCTGCCCTGCCGGGGCCTCGCCTGGTATGATCGTGACATATCCAATAAAGACCAGCCGCGAGGCAATCAAGGCCCCGATCAGCAGTTGCAGAATAAAGCCCTGCGAACGCTGAATGCGATCCGTAAACGGCAGGTCATGGAACCATGCAAGGATTGGCTTCAGCATAGGCGAACGTTGGTTACAATTCGGGTTACGCCTCAGGGAACGTGATGCTCAACAATTCGGGCAAACATGCACCGGCCCGGGCATGCAGAAAGATCACCCGCGCTTCGCGACTGTCGGTCACATCCAGATTGATCACGGCGACCTGCGCGCCAGCCGCATAGGCGACGCGGGGCAATGATGCGGCGGGCTCGACCAGGCCCGAGGTTCCAATCGCCAGGAAGAGATCACACTGTTGCGCCGCCTGCCAGGCTTCGGTCAGCGCGGCGGCGGGGAGGGCTTCACCGAACCAGACCACATCAGGACGCAACCAGGCTCCACAGGCTGGGCAGGTGGGTGGTAGGCTGGTTGTGTCGTCCCAAGCCTGGTAGGTTGTGCCTTCGACACTGCACCGCACCCGGCGCAGGCTGCCGTGCAACTCAATCAGGTTGCGACTCCCGGCACGGGCGTGCAGGCCATCCACATTCTGGCTGATCAGACTGAACTGGGGCACCAGCGTTTCGAGGCGGGCCAGCGCCAGGTGGGCCGGGTTGGGTTGGGCGGCAGCAGCCTGCTGGCGCCGCCAGGCGTACCAATCCCAGACCAGGCCCGGATTACGGCGAAACGCCTCGGGCGTCGCCAGATCCTCAGGGCTGTACTGGGCCCACAGCCCAGTCTGGGCCTCGCGAAAGGTCGCCAGCCCACTTTCGGCCGAGACACCCGCGCCGGTCAAGACGGCAACCTGGCGGGCTTGCTGGAGCCATGCGGCGAGTTGGTGCAGCAAGGTCATAGGGTAACACTGTCTTGGGGCCGAAAGATCAGTTCGCAATCGGCTGGGCCATCGGCTCGGAAGCGCACCCGCCAGATGCCACAGGTTGGCGCAGGATTGCCGCCGGGATAGACGTGGTGACTCAGATCCAGTTTGTCGTGGCTCACTTCGAGCAGGGCGGCCCGAATTGGTGAGCCATGGCTGACCAGCCCTACACAGCCGTGTGGCCCATCGTGCAGTGCGGCCAACAGTTCGCGCATCCGGCTCCGCACCTGGTCAAACTGTTCGCCAGGGCCATGCTCCTGGATTAGACTCGTGAACGTCACCGACAGGGGCAGGGTTTCGAGCAGCACTTCGGCGGTCTGGGTGGTACGCGCAAAGGGCGAAACAAAAAGATGTTCTAGCTTCGCCTGGGCCAGAAAGGCCGCTGCCAGGGCTGCCTCGCGGCGGCCAGCCTCTGCGAGGGCCGGGCCAGGTGGGGTATGATACGGAATGCTGCGATCATTGAGCGGCAGTCCGTGGCGAATCAAGTACAATTCGGTGAGCACAAGGAACCTTTCTGAGGGATAGCGAGTGCAGATCTGGGAGAGTATGGCAAGCGTAACATACGCGATAGCGCCATGTCAACGCGGTTTGACGCGCCCTGATGCAACCCGTACAATGCAGCGAGCGTCTAATTGGCGGGGCGTGATGGGGTTCTAGCGTAGAAAGAAACAGGCTCGTATGCGGCTTATTCTCTATCTTGGCAAAGGCGGCGTCGGCAAGACGACGACTTCGGCCGCCACGGCGGTCCGTGCCGCCGAACTCGGTTATCGCACCCTGGTGGTCAGCACCGACGTGGCCCATAGCCTCGCCGACGCCCTTGACGCCCCGCTTGGTTCGTTACCCACTCAGCTGAGTGACCGGCTCTGGGGCCAAGAGATCAATGTGCTTGACGAGGTGCGTGAGCATTGGGGTGAATTGCGCGGCTATCTTTCGACCTTATTGCGCCGCCGTGGGGTAGACGAAGTCGCCGCCGAAGAGTTGGCGATCATTCCTGGCATGGAAGAGGTCGTGAGCCTGCTGCATATCCGTCGCCAGGCCAAAACTGGCGAGTTTGATGTGGTAGTTGTGGATGCCGCCCCGACCGGCGAAACCGTGCGCCTCTTGACGATGCCCGAAACTTTTACCTGGTATGCGACCCGGGTCATGGATTGGGAACCGCAGACCCTGAAAGTGGCTCGGCCGCTCGTCAAGCAACTGATCCCGGCGGCCGATATGTTCGACACCCTCGAACGGTTGACCAAAGGGGTCGAAGAGTTGCGCGAGACCCTGATCGATCCAACGATCAGTTCGTACCGCCTTGTCATCAACCCTGAGCGCATGGTGATCAAAGAGGCCCAGCGCGCTGCCACCTACCTGGCCCTGTTTGGCTACCCCGTCGATGGCGTGGTGCTCAACCGGGTGTTGCCAGTCGAACAGGCCGAAGGGGCCTTTATGCAAGAGTTGGCCCGCATTCAGCAGGGCTATCGCCAGATGGCGTACGACATCTTTAGCCCGCTGCCGATCTGGCAGGGGCCGCACTATGCGCGGGATCTGGCTGGGGTGGCCGATCTGGCCGAAGTTGGCCGTACCCTGTTTGGGGATACCGATCCCGTCAAGGTGCAGTTCCAGGGCAAGACCCAGGAGATTGTGCGCGATGGTGATGAGTATGTGATGCGCTTGCCCTTGCCCCACGTCGAGATCGGTAAAGTGGCGATGACCAAACGCGGCGATGAGCTCTTCATCGAGATTGGCAACTTCCGCCGCGATATGATCCTGCCTATGACCCTGGCTGAACGCCCCGCCAAACGGGCGGTCTTCCGCAACGGAGTGCTCGAAGTGCGCTTCGGGCAACCCGAACCGTTGCCGCTCGAGAATGCGGAGTAAGCCGCTTTTGGATTTTTGGTTAGCCGAGCGCATCAGGATATGATGCGCTCGGCTTTTGTTATGGCCTGAGCTTAGTGTTGCACGAGGGGTAAAAAGACTGTGCTGTTCGGCATGGGCGGGCTGATCAAACGAGGTGCCTGACTGCCGTCGGCGGGAACCACATACAGCTTGCGCCAGCGTTGCGCCGGGATCGAATTATTGATACCGGTGGCGAAGAGCACGGTGTCAGCAGGGCCAACCGCCATTGCCCAGAGGTTGGACTCCTCGGCGCTCAGGTTGTTACTCAAGGGGCGCACGGTACCGCCCGTTGGGGCTACGCTAAAGATGCGGATGGGTGCATCAGCGGTACTTTGGGCACTATACACAAAATACTGGCCTGAGGGCGTAAACAGAATATCCCAGAGACTCCCTGCACTGGTGGCAGGATCATCGAGGCGTAGGCTGGTGCTATCAGCGATCGTGATGCGATACAAGCCACGATTGGGATTCCTGCCAAGGCTGGTGAACAGATACTGTCCATCAGCACTAAAGCTGATTCCGCCCAACCAGGCGTTTTCGGTAGTGAGGGTACGGGCTGAACCTCCGCTTAAAGGACTCAGATGGGTGTCATTCGGCATAAACGAAAAGCCGGTGACCTGCCCGGGAATGTCACTGATCCCCGGCAACGGCACACTCAGGGTTGTGATGGGGCCGCCTTCGATAGGGACACTGAAGAGTGCATAGGCATTAAAACGCTCACTGTCACTCAAAAAGATGACCTGGCTACTATTATTGCTGATCGCAAAAACAAGTTGACCGCCCTTGTAGTTGCCTGGATAGTTTGGACCAAGCAGGGTGGCACTGCCTCCGCTCACAGGAATACTATAGAGCTCGATTTTGCTCTCGTGTCGCCGAAAGCTAAAGACGACATGCTGCTGATTCGGACTGATCACAAACCGCTCAACTCGCCCCTGCCCTTGAAGTATGCCAAGCAGGTTCAGACTAGTGCCTCCGCTGAGCGGCGTGCTGCTCAGGAGATTTGATGGTGCCACGATATACGATGATTCTTCTACCATATTCCACTGATGAACCACGTGGGTACCAGCAAACGCAGCTCGTTGTAAAGATGGAAATGAGCCAGTTGATAGGGTTTGGGCCGTTAATGATCGTGCAGGATAGGTTGTGCCAAGGCCAAGCAGGGCGATCAGACTGAACGCAGCCAGCATTCGTAGATACAATCGCAGCGACATTTTTGGCCTCCTTAGTCAGGGTTAGCAGCTTTCCCGTGATGATCGAGATGATAGTTCAGCCAGCGTTTAGAAAGCGTTTCGGCTGCGCTACAATAGGGCAGCGCAACGGATGCGCCATCAACCAAGAGAAAGGCAATGCGGCCATGCGTGAGCTTGAACTGATTGGGGTGCCAATTGATCTGGGGGCCGGGCGGCGCGGGGTGGACATGGGCCCGAGTGCGATGCGTTATACCGGCTTGCAGCCGCGGGCAACGACCCTGGGCTACCGGGTGCGTGATCTCGGCAACCTGCCCGCCCCCATGGTCGAGACCTGTGATCAGCCAGCGGAAGGTGAGCGCTTGCGTTATTTGCAACCGATTGCCGAACTATGCGCCCAACTGGCCGATACAGTGGCAGCCTCGGTGCAACGGGGGGCCATGCCGCTGATTTTGGGCGGCGACCACAGTCTTTCGATTGGTTCAGCGGCGGGCAGTGCCCGGGGGCGCACGCTTGGCCTGATCTGGATTGATGCCCACGCCGACTTTAATACCGCCGAAACGACGCCTAGTGGCAACATCCACGGCATGTCGGTGGCCGCCTTGACGGGACGCGGCCATCCCTCGCTCACGGGGTTGGCCGGGCGTGCGATGGCCTATCAACCCGCCAAGATTGTCATGATCGGCACGAGTGATCTTGATCCACTCGAACGCGAGGCCCTGCGTGGCTCGGGGATCACCGTTTTTACCATGCACGAAGTTGATCGGCGCGGTATGGCGAGTGTGGTCGAAGAGGCAGCGCGGATTGCGCTAGAGGAGACCGACGGCTTCCATCTGAGCTTCGACCTGGATGTGGTTGACCCGCGCGAAGCCCCCGGGGTTGGCACCCCCGTCTTTGGCGGAATCTCGCGCCGTGAAGCGCACCTGGCAATGGAATTGCTGGCGCTCACTGGGGGCATCCGCAGCCTGGATCTGGTCGAAGTCAACCCGATCCTCGATGAGCGCAACGTGACCGCCGAGCTCGCCGTCGAGTTGGCCCTCTCGGCCTTGGGCAAGCGGACGCTGTAGGGCGAGGGACGCGCGTGGCGGCACCGGGCGAGGGACGCGCGTGGCGACGCACCGTGGCGAGGGACGCGCGTGGCGGCGCACCGGGCGTGGGACGCGCGTGGCGGCACCGGGGTGGGGGAAGCCCGTGGCGGTACCGGGCGAGGGAAGCCCGTGGTGGCGCACCGGGGCGGGGGAAGCCCGTGGCGGCACTAGGGCGGGGGAAGCCCGTGGCGGCACCGGGCGTGGGACGCGTGTGGCGGCGCACCGGGGCGTGGGACGCGTGTGGCGGCGCACCGGGGCGTGGGACGCGTGTGGCGGCGCACCGGGGCGTGGGACGCGTGTGGCGGCGCACCGGGGCGTGGGACGCGTGTGGCGGCGCACCGGGGCGAGGGACGCGCGTGGCGGCACCGGGGCGAGGGACGCGCGTGGCGGCACCGGGGCGAGGGACGCGCGTGGCGGCACCGGGGTGGGGGAAGCCCGTGGCGGTACCGGGCGAGGGAAGCCCGTGGTGGCGCACCGGGGCGGGGGAAGCCCGTGGCGGCGCACCGGGGCGTGGGACGCGCGTGGCGGCACCAGGGCGTGGGGACACATGGTGTCCCCACAGCCCGCAAC
>JBLWKA010000011.1:13605-72450 GCA_048381555.1 Oscillochloridaceae bacterium umkhey_bin13 | reverse complement strand
GTTTTGTTGGTTTTGTTTTTTTATTCTCACACAGTCCTTGGGGGGGCCGCGTGACCCGGGGGGTCTGGTGTGGTCTGATTGCCAGAACCCGGCACGCTGCCTCCCGACGAAGGTGACCGGACTCAAGAAGTGTCATCAATGGTAATTGGTATTCATCCCCGACCGTGGTGCTCCCGATGATGATCAAGCAACACTGGCGCTACGGTTGGCTGGTTGTCGTGGTGACATTGGTGGCCCTGGGTTTGACCCGTACCAGTGGCCCTCCTACCCAGCGCGAGGCACTGCTTGGGTTGGGTTGGCGGTTGCTCGCTGATCAACGGTTGGCGGCTGATGGCCGCACCAGTTGTTTGACCTGCCACCAACCCGCCCAGGGCTATACCGATGGTCGCCCCAGGGCGCGCCCTGGCGGCCTGAATACGCCGCCCCTTTGGGAGCTTGACCAGCGCAGGGTTTATGGGTGGCGGCAGCCTGGTTTGGCGAGTCTCGAAGCTGCTGCGCTGCGGCCCCTGGCTGATCCTGCCGAGCAAGGCCCGCTTGATCCTGCAACCCTAGAACGTCTGCGCTCCGACCCCGACCTGCTGGCTGCCTACCAACTTGCCTTCCCTATGGCCGAGGCGATCATCACTTGGGAACAGACGGCCCTGGCCCTGGCCGCAGCCATGCGCACGATCAGCCCGCCGCCCCCTGATGCGCACCTATTGGCTACGCCGGCGGCGCTGCGTGGGCAGGCCCTCTTTGCCGAATTAGGCTGTCGCATGTGCCATCAAGGGGCAAACTTCAGCAGTGATAGTTACCACAGCGTTGGGATCGCCCCGCCTGGTGCGCCTGATCGCGGGCGGGTCCGAGTGCCGAGTTTGCGGGGCCTGGCCTTGACTGCGCCTTATTTTCACGACGGGAGCGCACCAACCCTCGAAGCAGTGGTGCGCCATTATGCCGCTGGCGGTCAAGAGCAGGGTGGCGTTCCGAGTGCGGCGTTGGTGCCCTTTCAGCTGAGCGAGCAAGAGCTTGCTGATCTGGTCGCATTTTTGAGGGGACTGTGATGCGATGGTAGCTTTTCGATTGCGAGCATATGCATAGATTGCTGAGTGCCGGACGCATCCATTGGGGCCGTTCGCGGCTTGGACGAGGTGTGGTAGCGGCGTTGCTCAGTCGTGGGGTTGCCGCCGCAACCGGCTTACTGGCGATCCCCTTGACGCTGGGCTACCTTGGCCCGGAACGGTACGGGGTCTGGGTGGTGATCACCACGGCGCTGCTCTGGTTGAGTGTAGCCGATCTTGGTTTAAGCAATGGTCTGCTGAATCGGGTGGCTACTGCTCATGGTCAGGGCCGCCCGGATCAGGTACGCCAGGCGATTGCGGCGACGCTGGTTTTGTTAAGTGGCATCGCTGGCCCGCTGATCCTACTTACCCTGCTGGTCGCCCCTCGCCTGAACTGGGCCTCCCTGTTGAATGTGCAGTCATCTGCGGCCCAGGCCGAAGTGGGCCTCGCTATGACCCTGGCGCTCATGCTGGCCTTTATGGGGTTTCCCCTGACCCTGGTGCGCAAAATCCTCGAAGGGTTGCAGGAAGGCGATCGGGCCTACCTGGTAGCAACGGCGGTCAGCCTGAGTGGTTTTACGGGCCTGTTGGTTGTGACCGGACTACGGGGGGGCCTGCCATGGCTGGTACTTGGGGTGCTCGGCAGCCAGATTGCGGCCTGGGGCCTGGGGAGTAGCTGGTTTTTTTGGCGTTACCGCCCTGATTTACGTCCCACGATCCACGATCTGGATCGTCAGACGCTGGGTGGGTTGGTGCAGATTGGGTGGCAGTTCTTTCTGGTGCAGATCCTGGCCCTGATCAATCTGTCAAGCGATACCTTTATTATTACCCGTGTCCTTGGGCCCGAAGCGGTCGCCCCCTACCATGTGACCTGGCAACTGTTTGCCTATACCACGCTGGTGCAGCAACTCAGCTTTAATTTAGTTTGGGCACGCCTGGCCGAAGCGGCGGGTCGGGCTGATGGCACTGAAGTGCGGCGCACCTACTGGCGCTACATGGCGGCCAGTGTTGGCAGTACCGTGCTGTTGGCGGTGCCGCTGGCCCTGGTGGCTGAGCCATTTATTGCCTTCTGGACGCATGGTATGGTGGTGCTTCCGCCTGGCTTTGTCTTCTGGGTTGCGGGCTGGAATATCCTGCTGGCATTCATGAACAGCAATGCCTGTCTGCTCAATAGCCATGGCTGGTTGCGCGGCCAACTGAGCTATGGCAGCCTGACGGCGCTGGCAAATATTGGGCTTTCGCTCTGGCTCGCACCCCAGTATGGCATTACCGGCGTGGTGATCGCAACCGTGCTGGCCTATCTGGTCTGTGGGTTGCTGCCGAGCCAGTTCGAAGCCTGGTTGCTCTTTAGGAGGCGCTATGGCTCGTAATCCCGTGACCCTGCTTCGGGCGTTGGGACGCAGTTATACCGCCCTGGCGCTGGCCTTGCGCCATGGTGGGCCAGGCTTGGGTTTTGATCTGCGCGGGCGGCTGATGGGTTGGCGTTTGCTGGCCCAGGGTCAGCGGATTGGGGCGGCCTATGCCCTGGCCCCGGTTTCGAGTACCCGCTATTTCGAGTTTGCCTTTGCCGAGGCATGCCTGGCACACGGGGCTGGCCCGATGCTCGATCTGAGCTCGCCGCGTCTGTTCGCGCTTGATCTGGCCCGCCGTCATCCAACCACCCAGATTGTGATGCTCAACCCTGACCACAGTGATCTCACAATGAGTGCGCTGATCGCTCGCCGTCAGGGTTTGCGCAACCTGGACTGTCTGCGCGCAGGCGCCGAGTTGCTGCCTGCGCTCACTGATCGGTTCACGACGATCTGGTCATTGTCGGTGCTAGAGCATATTGCGGGACCCTATGATGACCGCAACGTGATTACCTGGCTCTATCGGGCTTTGCGCCCCGGTGGACAACTGATTGTCACCGTGCCGGTTGATCGCCATGCCTGGGACGAGTACCGTGAACAGGATTACTATGGACAGGCGACGCTCCGTGACGCAGCGGGGCGGATCTTCTTTCAGCGTTTTTATGATCAGGAGGCGATCGAAACCCGCCTGATCGCACCATTGGGTCGCCGTCCGAGCAAGATCGTCTGGTATGGCGAGCGTGAACCAGGCCACTTCCACCAGTATATTGCCACCGTGATGCAGCAGGGCTTGCTCGCAACCGTGACTGATGCGGCAATCTTTACCCGCGCTTACCAGATCTACCCTAGTTGGGAAGCCATGCCCGGAGTGGGGGTCTGTGGCCTCTGTTTTACCCGTGAAACCGAGTAATGACGATCTTCCTGAATGATAATCTGGTCGCCCGCCAGCAGCAGTTAGGGGTGCAACGGGTCTTTCGCGCCGTCACCGAGGGGCTGAGTGCCGCTTTTGGCACTCAGGTGCTGATCTTTTCGCCCGAAGTAGCCCATGACCAGCCCGCCCGTTACTTGCGCGTCCCCCGACTGCATCCGCGTTTACATAATCTTGCAGCGAGTCTCGCCGTGGCCTGGACTCGTCCCCAGGTCTACCTGGCCCCCTTCTTTGGCAGCGTGCCCACCACGGCCCACGAAGTTTATCTAGTCTACGACATGATCCCCGAGCGGCTGCCGCACTACTATCCCGCCAACGAGCGGGGCACGCGGCGCATGATCAGGCTGAAGCGGCGCTGTCTACGACGGGCCACGCGCCTGATTGCGATCAGTCAGCACACGGCGAACGATATCATGCTGGTCTACCCCGAGCTTGATCCGGCCCGGATTGTGGTGGCCCATTTGGGCGTCGAGCCACATTTTTTTGGTGTCCACCCCTGGCTGGATGGCCCGCCGCCCACCCGGCCCTATCTGCTCTATGTGGGCTTACGCAGTCGCTACAAAAATTTTCGCCGTGCGCTCGAAGCCTTTGCGGCGGCGGGCCTGGCCGCCACCCATGACCTGCGCGTGATTTCGAGCGAAGGGGGCGGCCTTGATCAAGCCGAACGCCACCTGATTGATCAACTGGGTCTCACGACGGTAGTGCATTACCAGACTCGGGTCAGCGAGGCCGCGCTGGCGGCGCAGTATCAGCATGCCACGGCGCTGCTTTACCCTTCGGAGTACGAGGGCTTTGGTTTGCCGGTGGTCGAAGCGCTCGCGGCTGGGACGCTGGTGGCGACGGCTCAAGCGGCGTCGTTGCCCGAGGTGGGTGGTGCGGCGGCCTTCTATTTTGATCCGCTTCAGGTAGCAAGCATGGCCGCGACCCTGCGCAGGGTTGTTGATCTGCCGCCCGAGGAACGGGCCAGGCGACGTGCCGCAGGCCAGGCCTGGGCGGCGCGTTTTAGCTGGTCGGCCATGCAGGCCACCGTCACGGCCACGGTTGCCGAACTGGTAGGCACGGCTGGCTAGCCTATGCTACACAATTGCCAGGTAGCGTTCGACTTCCCATTGCGAGACATAGGCCCGATAGCTTTCCCACTCCTGTTGTTTGGCATCGAGGAAGCGTTCGAGCAGATTCGGCCCCAGGGCCTGCTGAATGACTTCATCTTCGCGCAGGGCTTCGAGTGCCGCGCCAAGTGAACTTGGCAGGGTGGCGAGGCCACGGGCGCGGGGATCAACGTGGAACAGATCCTCTTCGGTCGCTTCGTTAAGCGGCAGTTTGCGTTTGATGCCATCGAGGCCAGCTGCCAGCATGACCGCATAGGCCAGGTAGGGATTGCACGAAGGATCGGGGCAACGCAATTCGAGGCGCGTACTCTGGTGGCGGCCAGCAATAATGCGGGGTACACGCACCAGGGCCGAACGGTTGGTGCGGCCCCACGAAATATGCACCGGGGCCTCGAAGCCAGGCACAAGCCGTTTATACGAGTTGACTAATGGGGCCAGGATGGCACACATCCCCCGGGCATGGGCTAGCAAGCCAGCCAGAAAATGGCGAGCCGTCGCCGAAAGCCCATACGGATCGTTGGGATCGGAAAACGCATTCTGACCCGTGACCAGATCGGTCAGGCTCTGGTGGACGTGCATCCCGCTGCCATTGATCCCGGCGATGGGCTTGGGCATAAACGTGGCATAGAGCCCATTGTGTTGCGCGACGGCCTTCAGGGTCAGGCGCGCCGTTACTGTATGGTCAGCGGCCTGGAGCGCTTCGGCATAGCGCAGGTCAATTTCGTGCTGGCCAGCGGCAACCTCGTGGTGCAACGTTTCGACTGCGATCTCGAGGCCCTGAAGGGCGCGTACCATCTGACGCCGGATCAGCGTGGCGAGATCGGTCGAAACATCGAAGTAGCCCGCATTATCGTGGGGTTGCGGCACGCCAGGGCGGCTCGGATCAAACTTAAACAGGAAAAACTCAAGTTCGGGCGCAACATGGAAACTATAGCCAAGTGCGGCGGCCTGGCGGGCCATATTGGCCAGCACATACCGTGGATCGCCGGTAAAGGGCTTGCCATCAGGTGTATAGATATTGCAGATCAAGCGGGCGGTTGCCAGCCCCTCGTGCTGATCCCAGGGAATCAGGGCATAGGTCGCCGGGTCAGGCACCAGATACATATCGCTCTCGACACTGCGGGCGAAACCCTCAATCGAAGAGCCATCAAACCAGACCCCGTGCCCGAGCGCATCTTCGAGTTCGCCTGCGGGAATCGTCACATTTTTGACCATGCCCAGCACATCAGTGAATTGGAGATTAATGAAGGCCACGCGCTGTTCGACCACACGGCGAAGAAGCGCCTGGCGGGGATCGTCACTCATAGCGAGCTCCGTAGACCAGGGTATGAAGTTTGTCATGTTACGATCTATTGTACCACGCAGGCGTGCTGGGCTGAGGCGTGGGTGTGATGTACACCCAGAATCAAAAAAGCGGCGGGAACGAGCGTAGCTCGTTCCCGCCGCTTGTACCTTCCCTACACGTTGCTGAGGATTCCCTCGAACTCGGGGGCGACCTCAACCGGACGGGCACGACGGGCCTCGCGGCGCATCCGGGCCTCGATCTGGGCCAACAGTTCGTCACTCTCGACCGAAGCAGCCGCAGCGGCTTCGCGGAGGTTCATTCGGCTGGTCCTATCGATACCGGCTTCACGCAGATAAGCGTGGGCCTCGGGAAAGCGCTGGGCGACCTTCTCGACGGTGCTGTTCTCATAGCTGCCGTTGCGCATTGGAAACCTCTCCTTCAGAGCTGTCATTGTCCGGATCCCCGGGGGCCGGCTTCATTGTCGGCGCCGGGGCTGCGGCGACGGTGCCGCGTTGATAGAAGCATTATAGCGGATAGTCTGTATAAAAGCAACAAGTTATTAGTGGATCTATTTGTACATTTTGTACAAACTTCTCCGCCCTGACCCTGGTAGCGGTTCACCCTGCAAGGCAGTACAATACAACATAAGACCGGGTAAGCCGTTTTATGTACCGCGCTTCGGCGCGAGGAGGCCAACAATGAAGTTTCAGCCCACCGACGACCAGCAGATGTTGCGTGATATGGTGCGTCAGTTTGTCGAGAAGGAAGCCTTGCCCAGTGTGGCCGAGCGTGATGAGCATGCGATCTGGCCGACGGCACTCGTTAAACAGATGGGGGAACTTGGTCTGATGGGGGTGGCGGTCGCCGAAGAGTACGGCGGAGCCGCGATGGATTATATTTCCTATGCAATGGTGATCGAGGAGTTGAGCCGGGTTGATGCCTCGCTTGGCGTGATTGCGTCAGTTAACAATTCGCTGGTCTGTTATGGCCTCGAGAAGTTCGGCAGCGAAGAGCAGAAGCGCGAACTGCTGACCCCGCTCGCCGCGGGCCGGATGTTGGGGGCATTTTCGCTCTCGGAGCCGGGCGCTGGTTCGGATGCCGCCGCCCAGAAGACGGTTGCGGTTCGCGATGGCGACGACTATGTGATCAATGGGGTTAAGAATTGGGTCACCAATGGCGATCACGCCGACCTGATCATTCTGATGGCGATCACCGATCCTTCCAAGGGCGTCAAGGGCATTACCGCCTTCCTGGTTGATACGCGCGCCCCTGGTTGCAGTATCGTCAAGGTGGAAAATAAGCTGGGGATTCGCAGCGCCCATAGTTGCCAGATGGCTTATGATAACTTCCGGGTTCCGGCCTGGCGCCGTCTTGGCGAAGAGGGTCAGGGCTTCAAGATTGCGATGACCATTCTGAATGCTGGCCGGATTGGGATTGCAGCCCAGGCCCTCGGGATTGCGCAAGGAGCCTACGAAGCCGCGCTGAACTATACGAAGATCCGTGAACAGTTTGGCAAGCCCATCCACGAGTTCCAGGCGGTTGGCTTTACGCTTGCTGATATGGCAACGCGGATCAAAGCGGCCCGCTTGCTGACCTACGAGGCGGCCTGGCGCAAGGATAATGGCCTCGATTATGTGAAAGACGCCTCGATGGCGAAGGTCTTTGCCTCCGAAACGGCGATGTGGGTTGCCACCAAAGCAATCCAGCTCCATGGCTCGAATGGCTATTCGAAGGAGTATCCGGTCGAACGGTTCTTCCGTGATGCTAAGATCACCGAGATCTATGAAGGCACGTCCGAGATCCAGCGTCTAGTGATTAGCCGCGAAATTGTACGCGACTAACGGGATCTGACGACCCAAAGGAGTGTCGGCCCATGCTACTGATTATTACGCCGAATCCTGCGCTCGACCGCACCATGGTTCTGCCGGGCCTGCGCCTTGGCGAGGCCAATCGTACTGGCGAGGTGCTGGTGACGGCAGGTGGCAAGGGCCTAAATGTGGCCCGTGCGGCGCGCGCCTTAGGCCAGCAGGCTATGGTTTGTGCGCCGCTTGGGGGCCATATTGGTGAATATGTGAGCCATCTGGCGGCCAGCGAGGGCTTGCTGGGCCGCTGGACGAGCCATCGGGGAGGCGAAACCCGTACCTGTGTCTTGCTGGTTGATCCGCAGGCCGAAGATGCAACCGCCCTCAATGAGCAAGGGCCAATTCTGAGTGCTACCGATTGGCAGACCTTTACCGCTGAGGTGTTGACCGCAGCTGCGTCGGCCGATCTGAGCTTGCTTGCGGGTAGCTTGCCACTTGGGGTCGAGGCCCATCAGTTGGCCGATCTGGTGGTTGATCTGAATAGTCGTGGTCAACGGGTGCTGGTAGATACGAGTGGCCCGGCGCTGGCAACAGCGTTGGCGGCGCGGCCCTATGGGGTGAAGGTGAACGCCGCCGAGTTAGGGTGGGTGTTTGGGCATCGGATCGAGTCGATCAGTGATGCGGCCGAAGCCCTGGAACGGCTGCGCAGCCGGGGCATAAGTCTGGCTGTGGTCTCGCTTGGGGCACGTGGCTGTGTCGCCGCCGATGTGACCGGGGTCTGGCACGCGCGCCCGCCCCAGGTGCGGGTGGTGAGCACCATTGGCAGCGGTGATGCCTTGCATGCCGGGTTGGCTACCGGGCTGTTGCGTGGCCTCCCGCTGGCCGATGCACTTCGCTTTGGGGTGGCCTGCGGGACGGCCAATACGCTTACCATCGGTGCAGGCCAGATCAATGCAGCTGAGGTGGACCGGCTACAGGCCGAGGTGACCGTTACGCCAATTAGTTAGTTGATTGCCTTAAAGCGTACCCGGGCCACCCGCACACTGATCGGGCGCAGGTCACCGTTGCCCTCCAAAAGTTGGCCGCTGGTGGCTGGCTCGATCGTGCGCAGCTGGAGTATGGTGCGTCCAGCGGGGAGTTCCAAGAGCAGGTGGTAACTGCGGCGTTCAGGCTCCAGGGCGAGTTGACTGGTGCGACCGGCCTGCTCAAGCTGGAGCGTGCGCGGCCCACCGGCGGGCAAGGCTTCGAAACTCAGCCGGTAGGTACCAGCTTGTGGCACGATCAAGCCGAGCTCGCCGCCCTCGGCGAGCCAGCGAAAACGGGTCCCATACTGATCCTGCTCGATCGGTCCCCAACCCGTGCGGATCTGCACGATGGGCGCTGGTGCGGCGACGGGCACGTCATACACGAGCATCCATTCATCTTCATAGCTGGGGGCCGTTACCCCTAATCCGGCTTCGACCAGCGCCCGGAAGGCCGGTTCTTCTTCGGGGCGCAGACTGCGCGGGCCAAGCGGCTGTTGACGATAGCCAATAATGTGGCTGTAGCCCACCGTACTCAGCGCTGCCGCCCAGGGTGGCTCGTTGAGCACAATATCGCCACCCAGGCTCCCGGCTCGTAGATCGCGCAGCACCGGCAGCCCGAGTTGTGGTTGCGGGAAGGCCCGTGAATGGTAACCGCCACTGATCGGCTGGCCGTGAACGGTCTGGAAGCGCATGCGTTCCGCGTCGCGGTAGGTGATCTCGGGGTGGAACGGATACTCGATCAGCGCCCCAGCCTCGGCGGGCAATTGGGCCAAGAAGAGCGGCACATGCGGGGTGCGAGTGGTGATCGGGCTCGGCCAATAGTCGAGCAGCACCAGTCCAAGGAGTGCAACGAGGGCCAGCGGGGCCAGGCGGGCAGAACGTGGGCGCAACCAGGCCAGCAGCACCGCCGCGCCATAGGCGGCCAGCATGCCCAGGGCCACCGTTACCAGCACGTTAAACCGATCCGGTTGCCGGGTTAGACTCACAATTGGCAACTCCGCGATCAGGGCGTAGGGTAACGGAATGCCCGTTTCGGCCCCGTTGATGCGGAGCGATGAACCCAGTGAAAGCACGCCAAACCCAAGCACTGCCAGGCCCCATGGACGGGCAGCGGGCCGTTTCCAGAGCGCCAGTGCCGCGAGCAGGCCCGCGATCAGCCCAAGATAAAAGCGCCGGTTGACCTCGAAACTGACCCCCCAGGCCCACGGGGCGCTGCCCCAGAAGGCGTGCAACCGTTGCGGAACTAGGTAGGCCACAGGATCAGCCGCGAGCCGCCATGGATCGGTTGGGGGCAACTCGCTGACATAATCGGTGCGCACGGTCTCGATCAGCATGGCGGCCACCAATGGCCCGGCCCCCAGCGAAAAGAACGCTGCCACTAGCGTCAGGCGCGTGACCAGGCTGTGCAACGCGGCCCCCCGTGAACGCCAGAGCCGCCAGAGTAGCACGCCAGCCGTGAAGATCAGCAGAAAGAGGGTGTAGTACCAATCGCCCCAGGCCACCAGGGTTAGCGCGAAGCCCGCCAGAAGCGCATGGCGCGGCCATGCCTCAGCCGTGAAGAATCCCTTAAACGAGGCCCGGAGTGTGCTTGGGGGTGATTGACGATTCAGGGTTTCGAGCAAAAAATAGATGTACCAGGGCAACCAGTGATGGGCAAAGATCTGCAACTGACCATCAACTACCAGCGCCGCCATGTGGAACGGGCTTGCCACATAGATCGCTCCGGCCAGCAGAGCCGGGCCATCCCCCACGCGCTGCCGGGCCAGCAGCCACATGCCCAGCCCGCCCAGCCCAAACGAGAGCAGCGCAACCGCATTGAAGCCCGCCAATGGGCCAAACAGGGCCGTCACGGGCGCGACCATCAGCGTATTGATCGGCGAAAGGGTATGGAAGAGCAGATTCGGCCCGTCGGGATGAAACAGCATGTCGGTCGCCCACAGGTTCGTCGGGCGACTCAGCGCCTCGACGGTCCACCAGAGGTTCCAGACATTTTGGTAGGCATCTTCCAGACCGTCTTTATGCGCATCACCTGGCAGATCGCTACCCATCCGCAGCAGCAGCGGCCAGGTTAGTGCGATGCCAAGCGCCAGATAACCAAGTAAAACCAGAAGCCATGGCGGCACTCGCCGCATAGGGCACTCCTTATATGGTTGAGTGTACTGCTTCATAGGGTTGGCACGGTGCGCCCCTTTCGGCCCCCCTCCCCCTCAGCGCTTTCAGGTATAGGGTTTTGGTTGGCGACCCTTCCGCCCCCCCTCCCCCTCACGGGGGTGAGGGGGGCCGCGCCGCAGCAGAATGAGCTATTCGGCGACACCCCCCCTTCTCCCCGTGAGGGAGAGGGGGCCGGGGGGGTGAGGGGGAAAAGGGCGACCGGACGCCATGATGCAAAAACGCCGTTGAGTAGATCGTCCACAGTAGCTCTCCTTATCCTGGGGGAAAAGGGCGACCGGACGCCATGATGCAAAAACCCTATCCTTGAAAGCCCCCTCAGCAGGGGGAGGGGAGCCGAACCGCTATCCCAGGGCCGCAACGGATGGTAGCGGCGATAGTGTACACTGTTAATTGCCGCGCCTCCCAATTCTATCAGCGTTCTGTCAACATTCATGCAGCTATTAGTGAACCAACTGCTTTTCCTACGCCCGCAATCATGCGTTTGCTCGACGATCTGCCGGTCTCGCTGATGGTCTACCGCCCTGATGGCCTGTTATGTGCCATGAACCACCAGGCCGAAGTGCTCTGGTTAACCGGGCGCGAGGCAATTGTGGGGGTGTTTAATGTGCTCGAAGATCCCCAGAGCGTGGCCCAGAACAGCCAAGCCTATTTTGAGCAAGCCTTAGCCGGCGAAACCGTGCTCAATGAGGCGGTGCCCTACGATACGAGCCAGGTCGAGGTTGAACGGCGCGGTGATCGTCGACTCTGGGTGCAAGCTCGGCTCTTTCCTTTGCGTGATGAAACTGGCGCGGTGAGTCACGTGGTGATTATGCACCAGGACGTGACTGACCAGGTCGCCAACCGCGAAGTGATCACGCAGGCGCAAGATCAAATTGCTAATCAGCGGGCCGCGATTGATACGCTGGCGAGCCCGATCATTCAGGTCTGGGAGGGCATTCTGACCGTACCGCTGGTCGGGATGCTGGATGCGCGGCGGGCGATGTATGTCACCGAGCGCTTGCTCGAAGCGATTGTTGAGTATCAGGCCGATGTGGTGATCTTCGATATTACGGGCGTGCGGATGGTTGATACGCAAGTTGCCAGTTCGTTGCTGCAGGCCGCCCGTGCCATCCGCCTGTTGGGCTGTCGTCCAGCCCTGGTGGGCCTGAGTGCCGAGGTTGCGCAGACGATGGTGCAACTCGGGATCGAGTTTGATCAATTGGCGACGTTGGCAAATTTGCGCGAAGGCTTGAATTGGGCTTTTGGGCTGCTAGGGTTGCAGGTAACCGCCAAAACGTCCTTAGGTCAGTTATAGCGTAATTAGTCTGTAAACTAGGCATGGTTCAAAAACGGCCATTCCAGCGTGATAGTTTGCCATGCGTCGGGCTAAAGCCCTGCCTGATATCCGAAGCCCTGCGGGCTGCCAGCACAACGCATTCTGATGAGCCCGTAGGGCTTGGTGTATCAGCAAGGGCTTAGCCCCGGCGGTCGGGTGGCGTGAGCGTGACTAATGAGCCCGACAGAAGTGCTGGTGCCGACTGAAGATGCAATCGCCCTGCTGCGCCAACCCTGTCTACGCCAAAACAGCCCTGGCTATAGTATCATACCAATCATGAGTACTACCCCATCTTTTGGCCTTTGGCCGAGTCCTTTAACGCCACGGCAAATGGCGGCGTCGGTGCGGATTGATGATCTGCAATGGGACAGTGATGGCCGCCACCTCGTCTGGCTTGAGAGCCGCGATGGCCGGGGCAGTCTCTGGGGGCTTGAGGTGGCCTCTGGCGACGCACCCCGTGAATTGACCCCAGGTGCGTTGGCGGTGCGTGGGCGGGTTGGCTATGGCGGGGGCGAGTTTGCGGTGGCCCATGGCAGCGTATTTTTTGCCGAAGCCAGTTCCGGTCGCCTCTTCCGTCAGGCTCTTAGCGGGGGTATGCCCGAGCCGCTGACGCCCGCCTTCGGGGCGGCCTGTTCGCCTGCGCCTTCCCCCGATGCGCAACACCTGCTCTTTGTCCATTCTTACGAGGAACAGGATTGCCTTGCCGTGGTGGATACGGCGGGTCAGCACTGGCCGCAACGGGTTGCCACCGGCCATGATTTTTATATGTGGCCCTGCTGGCACCCTGCCGGAACCCACGTCGCGTTTGTGGCCTGGGATCATCCCAATATGCCTTGGGACGGGACGGGGCTGTATTTGGCTGAGGTCGATCGCCGTGGCCCACTCCCTGAGTTGCGTAACCTCACGATGGTGGCCGGTGGCCCGCATACCAGTATTTTCCAACCCAGTTTCGCCCCCGATGGACGCTTTCTGGCCTTCGTTTCCGATCAAGCCGGTTGGTGGCAGATCTATCTGCATGATCTGGCGACGGGCACGCAGCACCGCCTGACCGACGCCACAGCCGAGTATGCCCACCCGGCCTGGGCCTATGGGCAGCGGGCCTATGCCTGGGGTCGGGCAGGGCGGCGGATCTATGCCCTGCGCAACGATGACGGGGTGCGCCGCATTGAGGTGCATCCGGTAGATGGCGGCCCGCCCCAGGTGCTGAGTGACGGCGAAGGCTATGCCTGGTTTTCCCAGCCGGCCGCTGACCCCAACGCCGATGCCCTTGCCGGAACGGCTTCGGCCCCTACCGTTCCGCAGCGCCTCCTGATTGCCGATGGCACCAGTACCCGGATCGTGCGCCGCAGTTCGGGCGAACTGATTCCCGCCGCGCAACTAGCCCAGGCCCTGCCCGTGAGTTGGTCGGCCGGGGCCGAGCAGGTCTATGGGTTGTTGTATCTTCCCCCGGGTTACCAACCCGGGGCCAGCGGGCCACGCCCACCGGCGATCATTCGCATTCATGGTGGCCCCACTGACCAGGCGGTCGCCTCGTATAGTGGCGAAATCCAGTTCCTGGCGACCCGGGGCTATGTGGTGCTCGAAGTCAACTATCGTGGCAGCACCGGCTACGGGCGCACCTATGCCCAGGCCCTGAATGAAGCCTGGGGCGAGTATGATGTCACCGATACGATTGCCGGGGCGTGTTACCTGGTCGAGGCCGGGATCGCCGATCCGGCGCGGCTGGTCGTGATGGGTGGCAGCGCCGGTGGGCTGACTGTGCTGGCCGCACTGTGTCGTGAACCCGACCTGTTCCGGGCCGGGGTCTGCCGTTATGGGGTTGCCAACCTCTTTACCTTGGCGGCCGATACCCACAAGTTCGAGGCTCGTTACCTGGATCGGCTGGTTGGCCCCTTACCAGAAACGGCAGCCCGTTACCGCGAGCGCTCGCCGATCTTCCAGATTGACCGCTTGCGGACGCCGCTGGCGATCTACCAGGGCGCGGAAGATAAGGTCGTGCCGCCTGATCAGGCCGAGGCAATTGTGGGTGCGCTGCGCCGCCGAGGTGTGCCCCATATCTACCACCTGTTTCCCGGCGAAGGCCATGGCTGGCGGCGCACCGAAACCATTATCACCTACTACCAAACCCTCGACGCCTTCTTACGTGAATTTGTGGTCTTCTAAGCATCAAACCTTGTGGTCACGTCGAACGGAGCGCAGCGCTCCCATTGTCATGCCGAACGGAGCGGAGCGCAGTGAGGCATCTTCGCTAATCCGCAGTGCAGACCCCTCGCTACGCTCCTAAGAAACAACAGCCGCTCCGGCTTGGGGAGCGAGGGTAAAGCCAAGATGCGCAGCTCGCCGCTCGAGTTGGCGCACGGCGCGGTCGCGCTGCTGCGCTTCATAGGTCTCCGAACTCACGGGAGTATAGGGTTGATGATATTTGAGCATGTGATAGATGATGCGCGCCAGTTTATGCGCCGTTGCGGTCACGGCACACTTCGGGCCTGCGTGCGCGCGAATGTGACGATAGAACGTGCCCAACGACGTCTGGCTCCGGCTCAACGATTGTGCGGCCATGCGCAACGCGTGTCCTGCGCGATTCGGGGGGCGTACCGTACGCCTCCGAATGACCCGACCACCAGTAATGTCATTGTGGGGAGCCAACCCCAACCAGGAACTAAACTGCTTTGCGGACGGCCATTTCCCCATATCGGTACCGATCTCCGACAGGATGATCTGCGCAGTATTGGCATGGATCCCATCCACCGCCGTCAGATCAATGCCCAGCACCCGATAGAGTTCGCCGCGCACATCAAACCCGGGCGTGTTCTTACTATGGGTGTTCGGCTTCGGGTCAGGCGGTGGACCCGACGGTGGGTCGTCCGGCGGCGGCATCGGCTGCATGGTGGCATAGTGCTGGGCAATCTGCGCATCACAGGCGGCAATCTCGGTCGTGTAGCAGTCATACAACGTCAGCGCCTGACGCAACGCAAATACATGCTCAGGATGATACTGCCCCGTCAGCGCTTTGGCGATGGTCTCCTGAGTGCTCTGGCAGCGTGGGTGGCGGAACTGGGCCAGGACAACCGGGTCGCGTTCTCCGGCGACGATGGCGCGCATGATCTGCATCCCCGTCAGACCCGTGATATCACTCACCACCTGGGTCAGTTGGAGATTCATCTGGTGCAGGGCTTTCTGCATCAGATGGATATGCATTGCCCGCTGCTCCACCAGATTGGCACGCTGACGCGTATAGGCGCGCAAGGTCGTGATCGCAGCGGTTGGACGAAACGATCCCTGCAGCAACCCGTAGGTATGCAAGCGCTGGATCCACTGGCAATCTTGCACGTCGCTCTTGCGTCCGGGCACCATCTTGAGATGATGGGCATTGACCAACACGGCCTCCAGGCCACGGGACTCCAACAGGTCATAGATCGGGATCCAATAGACGCCGGTCGACTCCATCGCCACGGTGGTAATCTTACAGGCAACCAACCAATCCACGAGGGCGTTCAAATCAGGGGTGAACGTCCCAAACGACTGAACCGGATTCGGATCACGATCAGTCGGCACGCAGGCCCACATCCGCTCGGTACCAATATCCAGGCCCGCAGCATCAGGATGCACCAACGACTATGCGGCTGCCTCATCAGTCACCGGGTTCGGTGTCATGACAGTCCTCCTTCGTGCGATGATCGAGAGACGCCAGACCTGGGCACCCGGCGTCAGTATATGCTCCTAAACGGGATCTGGCTGCGTGAGCAACCAGTCGCCAATGACCCATGCATCGGGGCCCAGAACCATACTCGGGGTCGGGCTCGTGCGCACCAGCGACAGAACGGTCTTAGCGTGTCTGACGTTCTCCTCATCATGGTACACCTGCTGGCAAGGGCGTGCAGCACCCCTGTTTCTTTGCTCACCACTGGCCGACGGGCCATAGGATCCTCGGGGTGACAAGCCCGATTGTAGGCATTAAGAAGTGAGTAACCGATGATAGCAGTAGTTACCGGTGGCAACGGCTTTATTGGCCGTTATATCGTCGAGCAGTTGTTAGCCCGGGGCGACCGGGTGCGGGTGATCGGGCGCGGTGATTATCCAGAGTTGGCGGCGCTCGGGGTCGAGTGCGTGCGGGCCGATCTGGCCGCCGCCGAGGCTGGTCCAAGTTTGGCGACGGTCATGCGTGGGGTCGAGGTAGTGTTCCATGTCGCGGCCAAGGCGGGGATCTGGGGGCCGTTCGATGAGTTCTACCGCAATAATGTCACGGCGACCCAGCGTTTGGTGCGGGCGGCGGAGCGGGCCGGCGTGCCCAAATTCGTGTTTACTTCGTCGCCGTCGGTGGCCTTTGGTGACAGCGATGTGACCGGGGTTGATGAGTCGGCACCTTACCCGCTGCGCTATCTGACCTCCTATGCGGCGACCAAGGCCCTGGCCGAACAGTATGTGCTGTCACGCACTGCCTTGGCGGTCACGGCGATCCGTCCGCCGATTGTCTGGGGGCCACGCGAACAGAACTTCTTCCCGCGGATTCTGAGCCGGGCACGCAGTGGACGCCTATTCCAGATTGGCGATGGTGCCAATCTGATTGACGTAACCTATGTCGAAAATGCCGCCGAGGCCCATCTGTTGGCGGCGGATCGGCTGAGTGCCACCTCGCCGGTGCGGGGCCGGGCCTACTTCATCGGGCAGGAACGGCCCGTTAATCTCTGGGGCTTTATCAACGAAATCGTGACCGGCATGGGCTATCCGGCGGTGCAGCGGCGTGTGCCCTTGCAATTCATCGAGCCCATCGCCAATACGATTGAAGCAACCTACGGCATGCTCAACCTGCCCGGCGAGCCACCGGTGACCCGTTTTATGGTGACCCAGATGGCCCGTAGTCGCTGGTTTGATCTGAGCGCCGCGCGCCGCGATCTGGATTACGGGCCACGCATCAATTTGGAAGAGGGCATGCGCCGTACGCTGGCGGCCTTGCGTCAGGACTGATCACATCTCACGATAACGCGTACCTCATGCACTTCAGGGTTGGCGCACAGCGGAATCTGGCCCTCATCCACCTTCACGCCGTCCAGGGTGACGAGCGCTACGGCCCCGTGCTCGACCGTGATCTGGTAGGTCGCCGCGCCGAACTGATAGCTCGCCGCGTAGCCGGGCCATGCTGGCGGCAGGCAGGGGGTGACGGTGAGGATGGTGCCGCGGCGGCGCAGGCCGAGCAGTTGTTCGATGCCCAGGCGGTAGAGCCAGCCCGCCGATCCGGTGTACCAGGTCCAGCCGCCGCGACCGCTATGGCCAGCGGCAGTGTAGACATCGGCTGCCAGGCTGTAGGGTTCGACCATGTACCGCTCGCTCTGTTCGGCGGCGTGGCGCACCGGGTTGATCAGCCGTAGCAGTTCGGCCAGCCGCTCGCCCTCACCCAATAGCGCCCAGGCCCACAGTGTCCAGATCGCAGCATGAGTGTACTGGCCGCCGTTCTCGCGTACCCCTGGCAGATAGCCTTTGATATAGCCTGGGTTATGCTCGCCCTGATCAAAGGCCGGTGTGAACAGCCGGATCAGCCCGGCTTCGTGGTCAACAAGCAGCGCATTGACGGCCTCCATGCCTGCTCGGGCGCGGGCCAGGTCGCGCCCACCTGCGATCACGGCCCAAGACTGGGTGAGCGAGTCGATCTGGCATTCGGTACTGGCCTGGCTGCCGAGGGGCGTGCCGTCGTCGTAGAAGGCGCGCAGATACCAGTCACCGTCCCACGCACGCGTCTCGATCGCCACCCGCAGCCGTTCGGCTTCTGCGCGGTAGCGGGCGGCCCGCTTGGCATCGCCACGGGCGGCGGCCAGATCCGCGAAGGGATGTAGTACCGCAATCAAGAACCAGCCAACCCAGACGCTCTCGCCCGTGCCGCCGGCTCCCACCAGATTCATGCCATCGTTCCAATCACCGGCGCCCATGAGCGGCAAGCCGTGGGTGCCCATCCGTCCCAGGCCATAGTCAATCGCGTCCGCACAATGCTGGTACAGGCTGGCCTGACGCGCCGAAACGGTGGGCAGATCGTAGTATTCGGCCTCGTCCGGTTCTAAGGGCCGACCCTCCAGATAGGGCGTCGACACATCGAGCAGCGCCAGGTCACCCGTCGTCTCGCAGTAGTAGCATGTAACATAAGGCAGCCAGAGGTAGTCGTCGGAGAAGTCCGTGCGCACGCCGCGCCCGCTCGGTGGATGCCACCAGTGTTGCACGTCGCCCGCGCCAAACTGGCGTGCGGCGGCCCGCAGGATCTGGGCACGGGCGAGATCCGGCGCAGCGTGGGTCAGGGCCATCACATCCTGAAGTTGGTCACGGAAGCCGTAGGCCCCTCCCGACTGGTAGAAAGCCGAGCGCGCCCAGACCCGGCAGGCCAGGGTCTGGTAGAGGAGCCAGCCGTTCAGGAGCAGGTCGAGGGCCGGGTCGGGCGTCTGCACCTGAATCGCGCCGAGCAGGGTGTGCCAGCCGGTGATCGCCGCTTGCTGGGCGTGGGCGGCGGCACGCGGCGTGCGGTAGTGCGCAACCAGCCGCCGTGCATCATCAGCGTCCGTGCCCTGACCAAGCAGCAAGATCAACTCGCGCTCCTCGTTGGGAGCCAGATCAAGGGCGCAGCGCAAGGCCCCGCATGGGTCGTCGCCTGCACCAGTACGGCAAGAAAGCTCCCGGGCGGCCATGCCTGCTGGCTGATCAAGATCGCCATTGCGCCCGATGAACTCGGTGCGGTTACCAGTGTAACTGAGCACGGGTTCGCTGGCAGCGAGGAAGGCCACTCGTTCGCCGAACTCGACGTTGTAGGCATTGTGGGCCAGCAGCGCGGCACACTCCTCGTCGTAGGTGGTGACAATGTAGGGGGCCATCTGGGCGCGGAAGACACCCAGCACCCATTCAGCGTAAAGGGTCACCGTGAGCCGCATCGGCTGGTCGCCATGGTTGTGCAGCCGCAGCCGGAAGATCTTCACGGGGTCGGCGTTGGGCACCGCAATGGTCAGATCGCTGGCGATCATGCCGTGCTGGCGGGCAAAGTTACTGTAGCCGAAGCCGTGGCGTACCCGCACATGGCCTGTGCCCACCGGGCGCGGCAGCGGCGACCAGATCGCGCCACTCGTCTCATCGCGCAAGTAGAGCGCCTCGCCCAGCGGGTCGCGCACCGGGTCGTTCGTCCACGGGGTAAGCCGGTTCTCGCGGCTATTGCCGGCCCAGGTGTAGCCGCCGCCGCTCTCGGTGATGATGAAGCCGAAGTTGGGGTTGGCGACCACATTGCTCCAGGGCGCGGGCGTTGGTCGCCCAGGCACCAGGTCAAGCACATACTCGCGGCCGTCCGGTGTAAAGCCACCATAGGGCGAGGGTTCGATCAGGTCGATGGGCGGAAGCGGCGCATCGTGCGCGGTAGAACTGATCGGCACGGCGGATGCCTGGCCTGTATCGGGTTCGCGACGACGCAGATGCTGGGCCAGGTCACCTCGGCGCGTGGACAGCAGCGCACAGGCCACGGTCTCGAGCAAGACCTGGTCGGCTATGGGCACAAGATCGCCGCGGAGGATAAAAACACCCCCACGCTGGTTGATCAGCGCCCCGGCGCGACTGCTCCGCACCAGGCTGAGCAGATGATCCTGCCGGCCTTGGGCGTAGCCGCCCCGATCCTCGTTGAGGATAACCAGATCGAGGGTCAGCCGTTTGAGCCGCCAGTACTCGTGGGCGCGCAACAACTCGGCCACGAGGGTCAATTCGTCGTCTACGCCGACGCGCACCAGCAGCAACGGAAAGTCGCCGGAGATGCCGTAGGCCCACAGATTGGGCTGGCCTTTCGTATTGGCTGTCAGGGCCTCGGGCGAGGCGCGCCGCCGTACGTCAAGGAAGAGCGCGGCACTGGCGAGTCGCTGGAAGCGGTGGGCCTGGTCGGCATCAATCGCCAGATCGTGTAGCTCTACCTGGCTCTGGGTCCAGGCCAGTTCGAAGGCTCGCTCGGTAGCAGCCGGGTCGCGTAGCCGGGCGGCCAGGGCCACCGCTTCGGCCCGGCTTTCGGCCACACCGATGACGAAGGTAATCTGGGCACTGGCCCCAGGTGCGATGCGCACCCGCCGCCGCAAGCTCAGTGCCGGGTCGAGCACCGCACCCGTGTGCCCGCCGAGCGGCTGGTGCAGTGCTTGCGGGTCGGCCATGCTGCGCCCCCGCCCCACAAAAGCGGCTCGGTCACTCTCGTGCTGGGTGGCCCCGAGGGCATGGCCGCGCACGTTCACGCTGTGCATAGCCCAGAGCCGCCTGGCATCGGCTGAGCGTGGCCGACGCACCGCTAACAGCGCATCGTGCTCGGGGACAAACTCGGTTTCGATAAACAGCTTGGAAAAGGCGGGATGAGCCTCGTCGGCCGCAGGCGGTGCCAGCACTACCTCGCTATAGCTGGTCAGTTCGAGTTCACGCGGGGCACTGGTGAGGTTCGTAAGCGTGACCCGTCGCAGCTCGGCGTGCTCCTCAGGCGAGACGACCACCTCCATGCGGGTCGCGATGCCCGCCACACGCTGACGAAACTCGGCCCGATCCAGGCCATAGGTCACCTGATAGCTCTGGGCTTGGTGGCGGGTCGGCTGGTGGGTGGTAGCCCAGACTGCGCCGCTGCGGGCATCGCGGATGTAGATGAAGCTACCCCAATCGTCGCGGCTCACGTCGGAACGCCAGCGCGTGATGGCGAGATCGTCGAAGCTGCTGCTTCCACCGCCAGCCGTGGTGAGCATTAGGCGGTAGCGCCCATTCGAGAGCAGGTGGCTATAGGGCACGCTCGTGAAGGGCGTATTGAACTGGCGCGGCGACGGCGGGGCCGAAAAGGCAAGCTGGGGTTCGCGTGCGGCTGTCCGCGCCGTCTGGGCCGGGCGCAGTTGCGGCACCCGTTCTTGGAGCAAGCTCGCAGCCGATTGCACGAGCGGCTCGGCGTGAAAGCGCTGTTGCATAATCTCGGCGTGGAGCGCATTGTCCAGGGCGAGCAAACTCATGCCCTGGTGGTGCGCCATAAACGAGCGCACGATGGCGCGGCGCTGACCGGGTGGCAGGCGGCTCGGCGTATAGTCGGCGGCCTCGTACAGCCCGTAACTCCCCAGCATTCCATCGGCGACCAGCGCCTTCAGATTGGCGAGGGCCTCGAGCGGGCGCACTGCCAGGGCCAGCATCGTGGCGTAGGGCGTAATCACCAGATCATCATCGAGTCCGCTCTTCAGGCCCAGCCCAGGCACGCCGAAGGCGTGGTACTGATAGTTCATCGCCACATCGCGTGCGTTGTAGGCCGACTCGGAGATCCCCCATGGCACGCCGCGTTCCTTGCCATACGCGATCTGGTGGGCCACGGCGGCGCTGTACGTGGAGTCGAGCAGGGTCTCGGGGTAGCGGCGCATCAGCAACAGCGGCATCAGATACTCAAACATGGTGCCGCTCCACGAGAGCAGCGCCGCACTGAGGCCTACCGCCGTAAGGCCGCGTCCCATGCGGAACCAGTGCGCTTGCGGCACATCGCCTCTGGCAATCGCCAGGAAGCTACTTAGGCGGGCCTCGGAGGCCAGCAGATCATAGAAGGATCGGTCGCACTGGCCCTCGGACACGCGGTAGCCGATTGCGAACAGGTGGCGTTGCGTATCGTAGAGAAAATCGAACTGCATGGCCTCAACCTGTTCGGCGCAGGCGCGAATAATCCAGGTGTGGCGGGCGAGCAGCGCAGCCGCAGCAGGAACCCCAAGATCGGCCAGTTCACCGAGGGTCGGCGGTGGTTCGCGGTGATCCGCTGCGGGCACGAGGCTTTCGATATCGGCGAGCAGACTACGGGCCTGGCTGCCAATGCGGGCAGCCCATGTGGCGGCCGGCCCGGCGCTGTCCAGATCATCGGCCCACGCCAGTACCTCGCCAAGCAGATCGCGGTAGTCGCCCACGCTGGTTGGCCTGTCGCTGAGCAATGTGGAAAGCTCAGCAATGGCCTTACGGGTTGACCCATGCTCACCGATCTGCTGGGCCATAAGGGCAAGCGAGTCGGCAAGCCCGTTCAGGGCCTGCTGGCCGATCAAAGGCGTAGCGCGCAAGGCCAGGTAGCCCTGCCGCAGAGTCAGCAAGGCCCCCGCAAGATTGCCGCTGTCCACCGTCGAGATATAGGCCGGTGGCAGCGGGCGCAGCGTTCGGGTATCGTACCAGTTCAGCAGATGGCCTTCGTAGCGCTCCAGTAGGGTTAGGGTCGCAAAGATACGTTCGCTCCGCTCGGTCAGTTCGAGCACGCCGAGGTAGCCAAAATCGTGGGCGGCGAGATCAGCCAGGAGCTGGAGACCAATATTGGTAGGTGAGGTGCGGTCGGCGATCAAGGGGCGCGGGGTTTCCTGGAAGTTGTCGGGGGCCAGGAAGTTGGCCTCGTCACGGACGAACTGCTCAAAGAAGGCCCATGTGGCACGGGCCAACTGCCGCAACAGGAGTTGATCCTCGGCACTGATCGGCAGTGCGGCATCAAGGTGCGGTTGGTCGAGCCATGCGACGAGGGCCGACGCGGCGAGCCAGTCGGCCAGGACGGGTAGGGCAGTCAGGGCCTCGGCATAGCGACGCCCCGGGGCGGCCACCATTGCTACCCCGGCAATCAGGATGGGCGCACTGCGGCGCAACATCGGGATTTGGGAGCGCTGGAGTCGATCCTGCGACTGCGCGGCGGTCTCCCATTCAAGCAGGTTGCGCCGCGTGATCATGGTGCGGGTGAGAGTGCGCACGATGGCATCAAGGTTAAGGAAGGTCTGGTCGGGCAGGAAGGCAACATTAAGCGTCAGGCGCAGGGCACTCAGTTGCAGATCCCGCAGCCGTGCCCGCAGGGCGCCAAAGTTGCCCGGTTCGAGCGCACCGGCGCGGGCGGCAGCCAGCAGATCAAACAGCAGCGGCACGGCCAGTGGGGCCAGGGCCAGGCCGGTCCAGACCACTGGGCGACCGGGCAGCCAGCGCCAACCGGCGACGAGCAAGGTGACGATTGCCCCAGGGGTGAGGCTGCGCCGCAGGTTGTCGAAGATTTTATAGCGTGCGATCAGCGGCAAACTGTTCGCCCGCCAGCCTGCGACCGCCGGGGTGTGCGGTAACAGCCAGGCCGCGATCTGCCAATCACCGCGCACCCAACGATGCTGGCGTGCCGCCCATGCCGCGTAGGTGGTCGGGTAGCTATCTACCACTTCTACGTCGGAGAGCAGCCCGACGCGGGCGTAGAGACCCTCGATCAGATCGTGGCTGAGCAGGGTATTCTCGGGGAAGCGTCCGTGCAGCGCCGCACGCAGGGCCACCGGGTCATAGATGCCTTTGCCGACGAAAATCCCTTCGCCAAACAGATCCATATAGGCATCGGAGACCGCAGTAGTGTAGGGGTCAATGCCCACATTGCCGGCGAAAACGCGCGCAAAGCGGCTGGCCGTGGCACTCGACAGGTCGATCCCGACCCGTGGTTGGAGGATGCCGTACCCCTCAGCCACCTGCCCAGTTAGTGGGTCGCTGCGGGCCTGGTTGAGCGGGTGGGCCAGGGTGCCGATCAGAGCCTGACCAACGTCGCGCGGCAGTTGCGTATCGGCGTCCAGCGTGATCACATAGCGCACCCGCTCGAGCACCCGCTGGTCACCGACCATCACGCCATACGATGTCTTGTCTGAACCGGCCAACAGTTGATTGAACTCCTCTAGCTTGCCGCGCTTGCGCTCCCAACCCATCCAGCGGCGCTGCTGCTCATTCCAGATCCGGTGGCGATGCAGCAGCAGGAAGCGATCCTCGCCATGGCGTTCGGCGAGTTGGCGCATACGTTCGGCTACGGCTTCGAGCAGCGAGGCGTCTTCGGGCATGTTCTCTTCGAGGGCGTCGGCGAAGTCGGTCAGCAGGGCGAAGTGCAGGTTCGGATCCTGGTTCGCGAGCGCGATCACCTCGAGGGTGTCGAGTTGGCGACCCACACTGTCCGGGGTCAGCAGGAGCGTCGGCATCACCACCATGGTCGTCAATTCGGCAGGGATGCCCGCCGAAAGATCGAGCCGCGGCAATACATGGGGCGGCAAGATGCTGGTGATGGCGCGGTTAACCAGTTCGCCCGCCAGCGCATTGGCTGGTATGAGCAGCAGTGCAGCCCCAAGCAGGAGTTGGCGATCCGCCCCTTGCTGTTCGTGCGTAGCGTCAGAGGTGTGGCTCTTCCACCGTGCCAGCCATAGTCCGCCAGCCACAATCGCCGCCGTCGTTGTGCCGATCGCCCCCAGGTACCACGCTGTGGGGTGGGCCAGCACAGCGTTGCGGGCGCATACAAGGGGCGGCGGCTGGTAGCCAAGCTGGGCCGCAAATACCGAACGCCCTGCACCTACCAGATAGTAGCCAACGTGGCGCTGGCGCAGGTCAAGGGCCGTCGCCGCCTCGGCACTGGCGACCGCACGGCGCGCAACCTCTTCCTCGCTGAGGTGTGCCCCGCGTGCCAGATCCTCGACCGCATGGCGGTAGCGGTCGCGGGTTGCACTCGTGCTGCGCGCATAGGCCCCTGCCGGGTCACGACCCAGTAACTGCTCGATCTGGCTCACCTGGGCAAACCATTCCGACCAGTCAATGGCACTCAAGGCGCGCATACTACTGATCGTATTGCCCACTGCGACCTGGTTCGCTGCCTGGCGCTGGTGCTCTTCGTGGACGAGCGATTCGATCGTCGCGTGCGGCGTCACCGACTGAGTCTCCAGCCAGGTTACCACCCGGCCAATATCGTGTTCTCCCTCGTGGGCACGCAGGCGGCGCAGCAACTGGGCGGCAAGCGTAAGCGGTAAGGTCGGGTGCGCTTGGCTGAGCGCCCGCAGCACCTCTGCGCCCCGTGTCTCGCTTGGTGCATCGAGTAACTGCTCGGCCCAGGTGTCAGCCTCGTGGCGGAGCGTCCGTACCTGGAGCACCTGGGCCGCGAGGCGGCTGAGGTTCTTGACCAGGCCGATCCGCAGCATGATCGCCACGGCCCAGAGTTCGCCCATCTGGAGTGGGGTGATCGCCTGGTAGGCACTGAGAAAGCGCAGCAGTACGGCGGCATCTACCCGACCGTCGGTATGGCTGATCAGCGCTAGCGCGATAGCGTAGACCCGGGGCAGATCGGTGAGTAGGCCGCGCCGGAGTTTCGGTAGTTGGTGGTAATAGCCCTGGGGCAGATCGTGGCGGATTGTGCGCAGTTGCTCCGTGACCAGATAAGCGTTATCGATCAGCCACTCGGCAGCCGGACTGATCGGCAGACTGAGCCGAAGATCGGTGCCGAGGAGGTGGTGCGCTTCGGCGATTTGCCGCTCATCATGATCAAGCGCCTTGCGCAGGCGGTTGCCGCCATGCGGGCGCACGACGGCATCTGCCTGGTCGCGGGCGAGGGTGAAGGCGAGCCCATCCAGTTGCTCGGCGCTCAGCAGATCGCCGCGCAACGGGGCGAAGGTTGGCTCAGCCAGCGGGCCAGGCACGGGACGTGGAAAGAGCCGTCTACCGAGCGACCGAACGCTCCTCGCGAATGACGTGCGCGGGTTGCGAAACATGATCGAGTTCTCCTTAGCTGGCACCCGAGAACGGCACAGCGATGTGGCCGAGTTTGCCAGTGCAACCGGCAAACTCGGCCACGATCAGCAGCGGTCTTGCTCCAACCTGCGCTGTTAGCCTCCGGCGGTACGACCGCGCAGCCTGGGGCTATCGTTCTGGTATGACCGGCGTAGAGGTTGGCTGGTACTGGGGCCAAGATCGATGATCTGCACATACAGATCCCGTCCTCTACTCGCGAGTTCAGCCGAGAACTCTAACTCATCGCGCAGCGTATGAACAATGACCTCGAGCGGGATGCCGCTTGCGCGGGCCTGGGCGACCAGATCACTCAGTTGGGCCTCAAAGGTCGCGCTGGTGAGGATAGGTTCGGGACGGAGTGCAGCGAGTGTATTAACGGGGTTGAAGAGTTGACAGACCGGACAGACAATGCCAACGGCACCCTTCGCAGGCGGTTCCAGCGGCATACCGCAGTTGGTGCAGTGGAACGAGCTAAGCGTTTGCATAGGATTTCCCTTGCTTGTGATCGAGCGTGGCGATGCCCAATACCCTGGATCTAAGCCTAAACCTGATGGACAGCCCTGCCAACATGACGGGGCCAGCAAGCAAATGCGAGGCAAGCAGCGCAATGCGAAGGGGAGGAAACGGGGGGCCGACAAGGCTGCTCTTCCACCTCTAGGTAGCGTAGCAGAGATAGGTTCGTGCAGAAAGCGGGTTTTCAGCACCACCTAGCTACGGGAATACCTGACAATGCCAGGGTATTCCTGACCTAATGATACCAATTACCAGTGATCATGCTGCATTGCTCAACGCGATAGTTGGCGTTGTACTGCCCTGCGGCGCAATCCGAAATCTAAAATCTAAAATGGGTATGGTTTGGTGCCAGGCAAAACCCTTACGCTGTCAGAGATCCTGCTGATCAAAGAGGCGGAGTCTTAGCGGCTACCGCGCCTGCGCCATTCTTGCTAGACTAAAGTTACCCATCCCCTCGTTGCGTGATACTCCGTTAGGGACTGACGAAGATCACCTTATGGAAGGAAAACTGTGATGATTCGAACTATAACTGGACTTTTTGACACCTTAAGTGACGCCCAGAATGTCGCGAAGGATCTGATTGAACGTGGTATCCCGCGCGAGGATATCAGCCTGGTGGCCCATGATGCGGGCAACGCGAATGAAGCTCAGCACGAGCTAGGCGCAGATAACCCGATGAGTACGGGCGCGGTAGGTGGCAGCATGGTTGGCGGGGTGGTGGGCCTACTGGTGGGTGCCGGCCTCCTCACGATCCCTGGGATTGGCCCGGTGCTGGCGCTTGGCCCCATCGCCGCCGCGATCGGCAGTATCGGCGCGGCAGTGGGCTCTACCGCCCTTGGGGCAGGCGTCGGTGCGGGGGTCGGCAGCCTGGCCGGCGGCCTGATGCGCGCTGGCGTGCCCGAAGATGTCGCCCACATCTATGCCGAAGGCGTGCGACAGGGTGGCGTGCTGCTAGCGGTGAACGTAGATGCAGCCATGGCCGAGCGCATTGATGTTGATGCGGTGCTACGCAGCTATGGGGTGGTAGACATCGATCAGCGCAGCAAGAACTGGCACAAAGCTGAGTGGGACTCCTCGATGGCAACCGACAAGACCAACGCGGACATTGCCCAGGAGCAGCGCACCACGTCACCTAGCCCAACGCATACGGACTTTACCCGTGGGCCACGCACCATCAGCGGCAATCAGGAACGCGACTTCCAGCACCACTATGAATCAACGGTGGTAGCAGGCAAACGGCCCTACAGTGACTACGTGCAAGCCTATCTTTTTGGTAGCGATATGGCCGCCAACACCCGTATTCGCGGTCATACCTGGGATGCGGTTGAGCTCGACTTGCGCCGTACCTGGGATCTGAGCCATCCGAACAGTTGGGATGAGTTCAAACCAGCGATCCGCTACGCCTGGGAGAAGGGGCCAGGGCAACGCTAGGTCGCAACGCCCGCTTGTGGTAACGACCAAACGCCGCGCTCGTTCAGCAAAAGACCGCGATCAGTGCGCTGCAACTGGTCGCGGCCTTTTTATAGGGCAAGCTGGGCGATGCACGATGGCAAGCCCCATCAGCTTACGGCGCACTCACCAGTTGCTCGGCCGGGATCAGGATCTTGATCCGCGAGGCGGCTTCGGCCTGTTGCTGCAACTGCTCGATCCAGGGCAGGAAGGTTTCGCCGAAGGCCATTTGCCCAGGGCCGGTTTCGAGCAGGCCGGCATTGTCGAGCGGGCGAACTTCGGGGGCGTTCAGCAGTTCGATGATATGCCAGCCGAACTGGGTTTGGACCAGACGGCGCTCGCCCACCTGCATACTGAAGACCGCATTGTCAAAGGGTTCGACAAACAGGCCGCGGAGGGCCCACCCCAGGTCGCCGCCATTTTGGGCCGAACCGGGGTCGTCCGAGTTTTCGGTGGCGAGGGTGGCAAAGTCAGCCCCACCTTCGATTTGGTCCAGCAGTGCTTCGGCTTCGCGCTGCACATCAGCGAGTTGAGCCTCTTCGGTGATGCCTTCGGTTGAGAGCAAAATGTGGCGGGCGCGGGCCTGTTCGGCGATCGTGTAGCGCAGAATCATCTGCTGTACGACTTCGTCACGCAATAACAGCCGACGCAGATTCTCTTCGGTGCCGATCTGGGCTTGATCAAGCATGGACTGGAACATGGCCGGATCACCGCCAGCCTGAAGTTCTTTGATCTGCGCAATGCGCTCGTCCACGGCGGCTTCGTTGGCAATCACGCCTTCGGTGGCGGCCGCTTGCACCACCAGTTCAATCTGGATCAACTGATCAAGTGTTTCGGTCGGGTCGGATCCCGGTTGGTAGTAACGCACAAAGTCGCCCCGCACAATCGTGCCGTCGCCGACTTCGACGATCACTTCGGCGCTCGACGCATCACCAACCGCTTCAGGCAGGGGCGGCTGCGTCGGCAGGGGTTGCCCAGCAATGGTTGGGGCCGGGGTCGGGATCAGTTGATCCACTTCACGCACCGGGCCAGAGGGTAACAAAAAGGCTAGACCAACCCCAATCAGGGCGATAATCAGCACCCCGCTGATGATAATCGGCAAAGGGGGCCGTCCGCGATCCTCGGGTTCATTGGGCTCGTTCATTGGATCGTAAGCTGGTTCAACCGGGGTTGGATCGTTTTCGGAACGCTCGTCGCTCACAGTCATCTCCCATCATAAGGTGTGGCGGGCTTCAGGAATTTGCCATCGTGGTATGCTACCATATTTTCCTTAAGCCAAGATGGGAATCTTCTCTTAACTGGTAGTGGGTGCTGCGGCCACGCCGCCTCACCCGGTTTATTCATGCGGGTTGGCGGCGAAGTCGCCAACCCGCATGAACAGCGGGTGCGCCCAACGCGGTGGCAAAGCCGCCAACTCGCACCATATCGTCTTACCCAATCAGAATCTGTTCTTCGGGATACTGGATCAGTTCTGGGCGACTTTGTGGGCGGGCAATCACAATGATTACGGTCAAAGCCCCCAGGCGGCCCCAAAACATCATCAGACAGATCAATAATTGCCCAAACAGGTTGAGTTCCCCGGTTAGGCCGAGACTCAGGCCACAGGTTGCAAAAGCCGAGACGACTTCAAAAACGGCGACTTCCAGGCTTACGGGATGGGTCATCAAGAGCAACCAGCTGGCCAGGGTGACAATAAAGATCGAGATGGTCAGCACGGCGGCGGCGCGGCGTACCGTGCCCATTGCCAACGTACGTCCACCCCAACGGGCTTCGCGGTGGCCCTGGGCATAGCTCCAGAGCGAAATCGTTAAGGCAGCGAAGGTGCCGGTGGTGATGCCACCGCCCATCGAAGCGGGTGGACAACCAATGAACATAAGTACCGTCATCAAAAGGCGGCTGCCTGTACTCAGGTCGGCAAATTCGGCGATTCCGGCAAAGCCTGCCGTACGGGCCGAAATCGATTGGAACAGGCAGACCAGGATCTGGCGGGCGAGCGGTTCATTGGCCAGCGTGCCATCTGGCCGGCGTTCGGCCAAAAAGAACCCGAGTGTGCCCACAAGCACCAAAAATGTCACAACAATCAGGGTGACTCGTGTATGCAACGAGACCCGGCGTTCGTTGCGGTAGGTCAGCAGATCGCCAATCACCGGGATGCCCAGGCCACCCACCAGGATCAAGGTGCCCAGAATACTTAGGCTCAGATTGTCGCGTGGGATCCCGTCAGGATAGCCCGGCGTGCCGCTGAACAGGTCGAATCCGGCATTGCAAAAAGCCGAAACCGCATGAAAGATTGCAAAAAAGAGGGCCTTTTCTTCACTTAAGCGCGGGTCGTTGCGCCAGTGCAGATAGAGCAACAGTGCGCCAAGCCCTTCGAGCAGCAGAATCGTGAGCAGCACGCGCCCGGTCAAGTTGATGATCGCACGCGGCGCGAGCATGCCCAACGAATCGCTGAGGGCCAGCCGTTCGGCCAGCGTGATCCGTCGCCCGAGTAGGCGCAAAATCACCACGGCCACGACCATAAATCCAACCCCGCCAACCTGGATCAAACCAAGCAAGACCACTTGACCCATGAATGAGAGGTCGCTCCCTGGCGTGATTGTTGCCAGCCCCGTTACGGTCAGCGCCGAAGTCGCCGTAAACAGTGCTTCGTTCCAGGTCAGTGGTCGGGCGGTGCTTTCGAAGGGCAGCATGAGCAGAAAGGTGCCGCTTAGCACTAACAAGACGAGGCCAAGCACCAGCCGGTTGGGTGATGGCAAGGGCTGGCGCGGCGATTTGTTCACTAGCATAAGAGTCTTACCCGATCAGAATCTGCTCTTCGGGATATTGGACTAACTCAAGGCGGCTTTGTTGGCGGGCGATCAAAATGACCACCGTCAAGGCTCCGGCCCGGCCCCAGAACATCATCAGACAGATCAAGATTTGCCCGAACAGGTTCAATTCCGTGGTCAGGCCCATGGTCAGGCCACATGTCGCAAAGGCCGAAACGACTTCGAACGTGACGATACTGATGGGGGCGTCATGGGTCATTAAGATCAGCCAGACCCCAAGCAGTACCACGAAGAGCGAGATGGTCAGGACAGCAGCGGCTTTGCGTATCGTGCCGACTGCCAGGGTGCGCCCTGCCACATTGATTTTGCTCTCGCCCCGGGCATAACTCCAGAGCGAGATCGCCAAGGCGGCGAAGGTGCCGGTCGTAATCCCGCCACCCATCGAGGCTGGTGCGCCCCCAATAAACATCAACGCAATCAAGAGGAGTTGACCCGCCTCGCTAATATCGCCATAGTTCGAGATGCCGTCGAAGCCACCCGAGCGCGCCGAAATCGACTGAAAGAGGCTATTCGCCAATTGCCGCCCTAGTGGCTCGTTCACCAACGCCCCATCGTTGCGCGCCTCCGAAAGCCAGAGGCCTACCGCGCCAATCAGCAACAGAAACAAAATCGTGGTTAGGGTGATCCGGGTATGCAGCGAAAGTCGCCGGGTGCGGCGGTAGGTCACAAAATCACCCAGCACCGGGATGCCTAGCGTGCCCAGAAAGACCAGCGTCCCAATCACGAGGAGGCTCAACGGGTCGTGGGGGATGCTTTCGGGAAAGTCGGGCCGTCCCGAGAAGAGATCAAAGCCCGCATTGCAAAAGGCCGAAACGGCGTGAAAAATTGCGAAGAGCAAAGCCTGTTCGTCGCTTAGACGTGGATCGGTGCGCCAGTGCAGAAACAGGATCAGGGCCGCGATTGCCTCGATCAACAGTACCGTCACCAGAACTTGACCGGTCAAGCGCACAATCGCCTGGGGCGAAAGCAAGCCGAGCGAATCGCTCAGGGCAATGCGATCGGCCAGCGAAATGCGTCGCCCGAGCAAGCGCAAAATGATCACCGCGACAACCATAAAGCCCACGCCGCCGATCTGGATCAGGGTCAGCAAAACAATGATCCCAAACAGGGTCAAGTCGGCCCCAGCCGTGATTGTCGAGAGCCCAGTCACGGTCAGGGCCGAGGTGGCGGTAAAGAAGGCTTCGTTCCAACTTAACTGGCGCGTGCCCGAGATCGGCAGCATCAGCAGGAGCGTACCGATCAGCACCAGCAGCGCCAGACCTAGCACAATCCGTACGGGTGGTGGCAACGGGTGGCGGCGGGGTGGTTCAAATTGGCGGCTGGGGACGATTGGTGGCTGAGCAGACGAAGGAGGACTCTGATTCATGCTGAACTCGTTTGCCCTGTAGGTGTGAGGTGCAAGGGCCAGAATGCGTGTAGCCTTGCGCCGAGGGCCAGGAAGTACCATGTACTCCCTGATTTTTCGGCTGAGGCAACGAGCGCTAGCTCGTTGCCTCAGCCGATGAACCACCCTAACTATCACTACAAAAACTACTAATTGACACATCGCCCCCAATCACCAGAATCATATCATCACGGGCAAAGAGCATATCCGAAGGCGGGGTCACAATCAGTTTGTCTTCGCGCCGAATCGCCAACAGGTTGATGTTATACCGCTTGCGTAGGCCACTGAGCATCAGCGATTGGCCGACCAGCCACTCGGGTACCTTCAATTCGGCCACACTCACCCCTTCGCCGAGGTTTAGGTGATCGAGCACCCGTGGCTCAGCGAGCCGCCAAGCCAGGCGCGCCCCGGCCTCGTGCTCGGGCAACACCACCTCGTCGGCCCCAACCCGCAACAAAATCTGTTGTTGGCGTTCGCTGACGGCCTTGCAGACCACCCGACGCACCCCCATGCCCTTGAGCGTCACGGTCGTCATCAAGTTGTTTTCGAAATGGGTTCCGATCGCCACCACCACCGTATCAAACGAGGTGATGTCTACCGCCCGCAGCGCATCTTCGTTGGTCGAGTCGAGGGCTACCACCTGACTCATCCGATCCGAGAGTGATTGCACAATCGTGGGACTGCGATCAATGCCAAGCACGGTATAGCCGCGCTCGATCAGATTGAGGGCGACGGCGCTGCCGAAGCGCCCCAGCCCAATCACGGCAAATTCGTGGCCGTGGTGTCGAGCCATAACTACTTCCCCTGGATTGCGTCGGACCTGCAACACTGCATGCCGACGAGCCTGATCTTCGAACCTACCCTCACGATTGTACCCCGCTTTTGGCACAAGGGCGAACCAACATGTGCCAACTCGCCTATGCTACAATGCTGCCGTTATGGATACTCCCCTTCGTTTGATTGATACCCACACCCATCTTGCGATGGGTCAGTTTGACGCTGATCGCGCCGCTGCCCTGACCCGCGCCGAGCAGGACGGGGTGGTTCGGGTGATCGAGATCGGCTACGATCTTCCGTCGTCGCAGGCTGCGCTCGCCCTGGCCGAGCGTTACCCGCAGGTGTTTGCCGTCGTTGGGGTACAGCCGAACCATCTGGACGAACTACCGCCGGATTGGCTCGCCCAGGTACGGGCACTCGCGGCCCATCCCAAAGTGCTGGCCATCGGTGAAATTGGGCTCGACTACCATTGGATGAAGGCCCCGCCCGCCGAGCAAGAAGTGGCTTTCCGGGCCCAGTTGGCGCTGGCCCGCGAACTGAATCTGCCGGTGGTGATCCACACTCGTGAGGCCCAGGCTGATACGCTGCGCATTCTCGACGATGCCGCCCGCGGCCAATCCGGTGTGATGCACTCGTTTTCGGGCGACTGGGCCTATGCCCAGTCCTGCCTCGCGGTAGGCTTTTTGCTCTCGTTTGCGGGACCGCTGACCTTTGCCAAGGCTACCGACCTGCACGAAGTGGCGCGCAACGCACCCGCAGCTATGATCCTGACCGAAACCGATAGTCCCTACCTAACCCCGCACCCGTACCGGGGGCAACGCAACGAACCGGCCCGCGTGCGCCTGGTCGCCGAGCAACTGGCCCGGCTGCGTGGCGTGGCCTTGCCCGACATGGCCGCCCAACTCTGGGCTAATGCCGAACGGTTGTTTGGACCGAAATTGGTCCATTAAGTCTTAAAATCGGTAGACCCTCTGCATTAATTCTGAATAGCAGGCTGGGCAGGGCCGGGGAGAACATGGTTCTCCCTGAAATACGCTGGGGGAGCGTGCGCTAGCGTTCACTTCCCCAGCCAGATCCATCCAACAAAGTATGACCACTACCAGTCCAAGTTTGCGCCAGGCCCCACCCCGTGACCTGGCCCGTGAATTGAGTGAACTCCTTCCGGGGGCGCTGCTCATCCTGCTGATGAGCGGAGCCGTGATCTGGTCGTTGGCTACCTCGGGTTGGGCACCGGGGCTGGCGATCTTGCGTCCGATTGGACTGCTGGGCCTGTTAACGGGGATCGTGTTTGCCCGTTTGCCATGGCTGCCCGCATGGCTGGCCCATAGCCTGAGCGCGGCGCTGGGTCTGACCTGGACGATCCAGGCGCTCGGCAGTCTGATGGATGATCGTTTGAGCACCTGGCGTGATCAGGCCGCTGATCTGGTGCTGCGCGGAATCATCTGGGGCCGGGTGATCGCCTCGGGTGGGCGCGGCGAGGATATCTTGCTGTTTGTGTTCGTGCTGGGGTTGCTCGTTTGGTCCCTGGCCTACAGTACGGCCTGGATGGTCTTGCGCCGGGGTTGGGCCTGGCGTCCAATCATCCTGAACGCCGCGCTTGCCTTGATCAACTATACCTACGTCTTGCCGAAACCCACGGCAGCCTTCTTTATCTTTCTGTGCGCCGCACTCTTGTTGCTGGTCTACCAACACGTGCTGGCCCGCCAGAGCGCCTGGGATGCGCAGCGGATCGAATACCCTGATCTGCTTCCGGTGCGTTTTCTAGCTTCGGCCGCGCTGGTCTGTGGCAGCCTGATCCTGTTGACCGCCTTCCTGCCGGGGCAGGTTTCGGTGGATCGGGCCACCCAGACCTGGACGACGCTCAGCAGCCCCTTTCGGCAGGCCCGTGAGCAGTGGGAAGATCTGTTTAGCACGATCAATGCGCCACCTGGGGCCGGGAGCGGTGCCTTCACCACGGCCACGGCCAGCCTCGGTGGGGCGCGCCAACTCTCGGCGGAGGTCGTGATGGAGGTGCGCTCGACCGCCTACGATTATTGGCGGGCAACGGCCTTTGATCGCTATACCGGTGAGGGCTGGCAGAACACGGTTGGCGAACAGGCTCGCGCCGCGCTCGGTACCTCGACCCGGGAACAGGCTCGTACCCCACGCGAGGCCGAAGAGCCGATTCCGATTGGCGATCAGTTCGGACGACGCCCAGTGGTTCAGGAGTTCACGCTGCTCCAGGATCGGCTCGATGACCTGATTATGGTTGGAGGAAGCGCCAGCCAGATCAGTCTACCGACCCTGGTTGAACATAACTATGTTGAGCAGGGCGGCGCGGCGCGGCCCAACTTTGATGAGACTGCAGCGATCCTGGCGACCCAACGGCTACGGTCGGGCCAGACCTATACCGTCACGGCGCTAGTTTCGTTTGCGAACGTGGCCGGGTTGCGGGCGGCGGGCACGGACTATCCGGTCTGGGTGCGCGAACGCTATCTGCAACTGCCCGACGTGATCAGTGACCGCACCCGTGATCTGGCTGCGAACCTGATTGCCGAAGCGGGCGCAACCACCCCTTACGATAGTGCACTTGCGATCCAAAACTATCTGCGCACTATTCCCTACAACGAAAATATTGCGGCACCTCCGGCAGGCCGTGAGCATGTGGATTGGTTCTTGTTTGAGCAGCGCGAAGGCTACTGCGACTATTTTGCCTCGGCCATGGTGGTCATGCTGCGCTCGCAGGGCATTCCGGCGCGCTGGGTGCGGGGGTACGCTGGCGGCGAGTTTGATGTGGATCGGGCGATCTACCTGGTGCGCGAAAATGTGGCCCACAGTTGGCCCGAAGTCTATTTTCCGGGCTACGGCTGGGAGCGCTTCGAGCCGACGCCGGCCAGTTATACCGCCTTGCCACTGCGCCCTTTGACCGGAGCGCTGGGTGTTGATCAGTCGGAACTTGGCCCGCTGGCCTCTGGCCCCTTGTCCGATCCGCGCCGCTTCGAGGACGAACTGGACGAAGGGTTGCTCCCCGAACCCTCAACCGTGATCATTCCCACTGCTCCGGCGACTGGTTCCGGGCTTGATCTTGGGCGTCCTCTTGCAATCTTGGCCGCGATGATTGGCGGGTTGGGGCTCCTCGCTACCCTGATCTATGGGCGTTGGCGCTACGAATTGCAGGGCCTCAGTCAGGCTGGCGAAGCCTTTGCGGGTATGGCCCTGCTGGCAAGCCTGAGTGGCCTGCGGCACGATCCCCATCGCACCCCCACCGAACATGCCGCCATGCTGGCGGCAGCGCTGCCTGACCATCGGCCAACCATTGAACGGATTGCGCTCGCCTTTGCCCAGGAGCAGTACGGCGGCCAGGCTACCCGCCCTGCGCAACTCTACCAACGCAGCCGGAGCCAACTCCCCACCAACGATGACCGCGAAGCGCTCTACCGGGCCTTATTGCGGCGAGTGGTGGTACGCGAACGAGCATGATCGCCTACACACCGCATAGTATCCCAGTGTATACTAGCGAGGAACCCCAACCCCTACTCGAAAGGATGCATCTGTGTCCAAGCTTGGTCTTGCTGCTGCCCTTGAGCAGTTTCATCCCAATGAATTAATTGCCCACTGCCAACTCGCCGAAGCCCACGGCTTCGAGGGGATCATGGCGGCGGATCATTTCCAGCCCTGGGTGCCGGCCCAAGGCCATAATGCCTTTGCCTATAGCTGGCTCGGTGCGGCGGGCATGGTCACCCAGAGCGATTTTGGACCCGGTGTGACCTGTCCTTCGTTTCGGACCCACCCTTCGGTGATTGCCCACGCTGCCGCCACGCTGGGCGCGATGTTCCCGGGCCGCTTCTGGCTGGGCCTGGGCTCGGGCGAACTGTTGAACGAGAATGTGGTGGGCGGCGAATGGCCCGAGCCCGTGGTGCGCTTCGAGATGCTGCAAGAGGCGACCGAAATTATTCAGCGCCTGCTGAGTGGCAAGTCCACCCGCTATCGCGGTAAGTACTTCAAGATGAATAAAGTCCAACTCTGGACCCTGCCCGAGCAGCCGATCCCGATCTATATTGCGGCGACTGGCCCCCAGACCCTGAAGTGGGCGGGCAAGACCTGCGATGGCCTAATTACGCCCGGGGCTAACCACGACAAACTGCGGGGTATTCTCGAGAATTTTGCGAGCGGCGCACGCGAGGCGGGCAAGGATCCGGCCACCATGCCGAAACTGTTGCAATTACATATTTCGTGGGCCGAAACCTACGAAGAGGCCCTGCAGAGTGCTTTGGTCGAGTGGCCCAATGGAGGGATGAACTTCCCCAAACAGGATGTGCGTAGCCCCGAGGATTTTGCGGCTATGGCCAAACTGGTGCGCCCCGAAAACTTCAAGGGTCGGGTGCTCATCTCAACTGACCTTGACGAGCACCGCGCCCATCTGCAAGGCTTCCTCGATCTGGGCTTCGATAAAATCTATGTCCATAATGTCGGGCGTAACCAGGAACAGTGGATCCGGGCCTTTGGCGAGCATGTCTTGCCCAAACTGAAGTAACCGCTATGCCATTTACACGAATCCTGATTGCCAACCGTGGCGAGATTGCAGTACGGATTATCCGAGCTTGTCGTGAGTTAGGGATTAGTCCGGCGGCGGTCTACTCGGAAGCCGACGCGACTGCGTTGCATGTGCGGCTGGCTGATGTGGCCGCGCTGATCGGACCGGCGGCGGCGGCGGCTAGTTACCTGCGCCCCGAGGCGATCATTGCGGCGGCCCAGCAACTCGGGGCGACCGCAGTCCATCCTGGCTATGGGTTTTTGTCCGAGAATGCCGCCTTTGCGCAGGCCTGCCAGGATGCGGGTCTGGTCTTCATTGGGCCGCCACCAGCAGCGATTATCGCCATGGGTGGTAAGATCGGCGCACGCCAGTTGGCGCAACAGGCCGGCGTACCCGTGGTGCCCGGCTACGATGGCCCTGATCAGTCTGATGAGCGCCTGCAACGTGAGGCCGCCCGGATCGGCTTCCCGCTCCTGGTGAAGGCCAGTGCCGGGGGTGGCGGCAAGGGCATGCGTACAGTCTTCGCGCCGAGCGAATTGCCTGCCGCGCTGGCGGGTGCCCGCCGCGAGGCCCTGGCCGCCTTTGGTGATGAGGCCGTCTTTTTAGAGCGCCTGATCCTGCGGCCGCGCCACGTCGAGATCCAGATCCTGGCTGATGCCTTCGGTCATGTCATCCACCTGGGCGAGCGCGAGTGCTCGATCCAGCGCCGCCACCAGAAGATCCTCGAAGAGTCGCCTTCGCCCGCCTTGAGCCCGGCCCTGCGTGAGGCGATGGGCGCGGCGGCGGTGCGGGTGGCTCAGGCGGCGGGCTATGTGAATGCGGGTACGGTCGAGTTTGTGCTGGCCGAAGATGGTCAGTTCTACTTCCTCGAAATGAATACCCGCTTACAAGTTGAACATCCCGTGACCGAACTGGTCAGTGGCCTGGATCTGGTGCATTGGCAGATTGCGATTGCCGCAGGCCAACCCTTGACCCTGGCCCAGGACGAGGTGCAGTTGCGCGGGCACGCAATCGAGGCCCGCCTGTATGCCGAAGATCCTGTGACCTACTTGCCCGCGATTGGGCGGCTCGCCCTGCTTGATCCACCACTTGGCCCCGGGGTGCGGGTGGACGCCGGATTGACGACCGGCGACGAGGTTACGGTGCATTATGATCCGATGATCGCCAAGTTGGTCGTCTTTGCCCCGAACCGGAGTGCTGCCGTAGCGCGCTTAGGGCGTGCCCTCGCCGATTTTGCGGTGCTTGGGCTGACCACCAATCTGCCCCTGTTACAGGCGATTGCGGCCCATCCGGCCTATGCGGCGGGCGAAACCCATACCGGCTTCCTGAACGAACATCCGCTTGACATAAGTTCGTCTGCCGAGCCGCCAGCGCCGGTGTTGATCGCAGCGGCGCTGCATCTGCTCGACACGGCGACCCAACGGCCCGTCACCGATCCGTTTGCGACCCCCTGGCGTCTGGGGGGCGGGGGCGTGCCGCTGCGTATCAGCAGTGGCTCGACCGAGCATCGTCTCTTGGCGGTGCGGCAGGCGCTGGGTTGGACGATCACGCTGGACGAACGCCACTATGCGGCCCACATTCTGGCCCGTGGCCCGGCTGAGTTGCTGGTTGAGGTAGATGGGGTGCGGGTGCGGGTGCGCCTCGCCCACCGCGACGACGGGGCCTTGCTGATCGCCTGGGCTGGCGCTAACTATACCTTGCAACGTCCGGCCCCCTTAAGTGCCGAAAATGCGGTCCGCGGCGGCACACGCCACAGCGATGCCGGCCTGACTGCCCCCATGCCGGGAACCCTTGTGCGCGTGCTGGTCAGCGAAGGTGAACCCGTCCGCGAAGGCCAACCCCTGGTGGTGCTCGAAGCCATGAAGATGGAACATACGGTCGTGGCCCCGTTTGCGGGCCTGGTGCGACGTCTGCCCTACCAACAAGGGGCCAGTGTGGCCGCAGGCGCTGCCTTGATCGAATTGGACGCTGAGGAGGCTTGATTGCGCCTTGTTTGGCCGTAGGGATGCAGCGTGCTGCGTCCGTTGGTGCGGTACGCCGACGCAACATCCGCAGACGCAGCATGTCGCGTCCCTACGCACCCCATAGGACGAACGGTGGTAGTTGTGGGGGGGACTATTTGGATATGGGCGGGCTGCACTGGGCCAGGTAAAATAACGGTATATGGGGCGCAGTGCGCCTCACCACCGCATGGACGAGGCTCAGCCCCTCGCCCCTACCTCCAGTGAGCACGATGGTTACGAGCAAGCAACTCCCGAATGGTAGCGTGACACTTAAACCGAAACGACGTGGCATGGGTGGTGCGGCTGCCCTCTTTATGCTGGTAATCCTGATGGCGGGTGTGATCGCCATCGCCGGGGTTGGGCTGTTTGCGCCTGCGCGACTGGCGATCGTCCATGAACAGGCGCTTGGCTTGATCCATGGCGGGATTGCCAGTACCAACGAAGAGACCTACGTAGACGGGTGTGTAAGTGTGCCCGGGCTTGATGGTCGCCGGGCGATCACGCGTACTCATCGTACCGTGACCTTCCGCAATGGCACGACGCTCGAAGTGGTCTTTAGCGGCGCACCTGCACCAACCAATGCCTGTCCGTAGTGTTTAGTAGTTCGTGCTGGTGAAGTATGGGGCGGCAAAGCCGTCCCATACTGTTTTTGGTAGATTGTAGCGGCGTCATGGATTTGCCCCAGTCTGTACTCTCCGCTACAATTACTTGCTGAACCTAGCTCGTTGTACATCAGGATCAGGCCATGCGTATCGCTGTCGTGGGCGTTGGCGGGGTTGGGGGCTATTTTGGCGGACGGTTGGCCCAGGCTGGTCACGAGGTCTATCTGATCGCTCGCGGGGCCAATCTGGCGGCGATCCAAGCCGAGGGGCTGCGGATCGAGAGTCCGGCTGGTGATGTGTTGATTCATCCCGCTGGGGCAACCGCAGTCCCAGCCGAGGTCGGCCCGGTGGATTATGTGCTGGTTGGGGTCAAGACCTGGCAACTGGCCGAAGCCGCTCAGCAGCTGCGACCGCTGCTTGGCCCGCATACGGCGGTGGTGCCGCTCCTAAATGGGGTTGAAGCCGGTGAAACGCTCGCGACCATCCTGGGGTCACAGCATGTGCTGGCAGGACTCTGTCGGATTATTGCCGAGTTGGCCGCCCCTGGCCTGATCCGCCATCACGGGATTGTGCCGTCGGTGGCGTTTGGGGCCTATGACGGGAGCCATAATGAGCGTGCCGAGGCGCTTCAGGCGGCGTTTCAGACCGCCGGGGTGCAGGCCGAGATCCCGCCGGATATTGCGGTGGCGATCTGGCAGAAGTTTTTGCTGATCTGCACCTGGAGCGGCCTGGGCGCGATTACCCGTGCCCCGATTGGGGTCTGGCGGGGTTTGCCCGGAACGCGCATGCTGGCCGAACGGGTGCTGGCCGAAGTTGCGGCGGTGGCCCAGGCCCGGGGTGTGGCCCTGCCCGCCGAAGCCCCGCAGGCGACATTAGCTTTTCTGGATAGTGTGCCCGCCACTGGTACGGCTTCGATGCAGCGTGATCTGGTCGAGGGCCGCCCCTCTGAATTAGAGGCCCAGAATGGGGCAGTGGTGCGGCTGGGGGCTGCAGCCGGCGTGCCCACACCAGCCAATGCCTTTATCTACCATTGTTTGCTCCCGCAAGAACAGGCCGCTCGGGCTGGTAAGGCTTAAGCGATGGGGTGGCAATTGCACCCACTCCTAAGCATTCATCTGGTTGCGGCGGTGATCGCGGTGATCACCGCCGTGGTCGCGTGGCGGCGGCGAACCACCCCTGGGGCCATGGCCCTGATGGCCCTGATGACGGGGGTCAGTCTGTGGGCCATCGCGAGTATGCTCAGTATGGCCCAGCCTGATCTGGCGGGCCAGGTGTTTTGGGCCAACTGGACCTACCTCGGGATTGGGTTGGTGCCAGCGAGTTGGCTGCTCTTCGCGTTGCACTATAGTCAGCATCCGCTCAGTCACGAGCGGCGGCTTATCCCTGCCCTGGCCCTGCTGCCGCTGCTGATCGTGATCTTCGCCTGGACGAATCCGCTCCATGGTCTGTTTCGGCGCGAGGTGATGCTGGTCGCCCAAGACGGTCTGGTTGTGCTCACGGCGACCATGGGGCCAGTTTTCTGGTTGCACACCATCTATTCATACCTGTTGCTGATGCTGGGGAGCCTGATCCTGGTGCGCTCGCTGCTGCGTTCGCGCAACCTCTATCGGCGGCAGGTCTTGGCATTGTTGCTGGCGATCAGTGCGCCCTGGTTTGCCAATGTGATCTACCTGAGTGGCCTCAGTCCCTGGCCGACCCTTGATCCCACCCCCATGAGCTTTGCGCTGGCAGGTGTCTTGTTGGCCGGGAGCCTCTGGTGGTTGCGCTTGCTTGATGTGGTGCCCGTGGCCCGTGATCTGCTGATCGAACAGTTGCGTGATGGTGTGGTGGTGCTGGATCTGCGCGGGCGGGTGGTTGATGTGAATGCCGCCGCCGCTGCAACCCTGGGTCTGAAGGCGCGTTTTATGATCGGCCAGCCGGCCACGACCCTCTTGGTGGTCTGGCCGCAACTCCTGATGGCCTGGCAAGCGCAAGCGGCAAGCTTCAATGAACAGGTGGTCGTGGGATCTGATCCCCGGCAGCGCTTTATGGTACGGATTGCGCCACTGCAAGGCGCACGGGGGGCGGTGATTGGTCAGTTGCTTATCTGGCATGATTTGACGGCCCATTATGAGGCCGAGCAACGTCTGGCGGCGCTGAACGAACGGCTGGCCCTGCATGTGCGTGATACGCCACTGGCCTATATCGAGTGGGATGTCCAGTTGCGGGTTCGGGTCTGGAATAGAGCCGCCGAACGGATCTTTGGCTATCGTGAAGACGAGGTCCTGGGGCGGCGGGTGCGGGAATTGATTGTGCCCGAGCGCTTATGGCCGCTGATTGATCAGGTACAAGCCCAACTGCAGCATGGCTCAGGGGAGCGGCAACGTACCAATGTGAATTGTACCCGCGATGGGCGCGAAATTATCTGCTCGTGGCACAATACGGTGTTTACCAATGCGACTGGTAACGTGATCGGGTGGGCCTCGTTAGTTGAAGATATTACCGAGCAGACCCGGATCGAGGCTGATCTGGCCCAGGCGAACCAGAGCCTGAATGCGCGGGTTGAAGAGTTGTCGGCGCTCAGTCGGATCACCCAGGCCATGGTGATCGAGCCGAATTTGACCCGGGTCTGTGGGGCGGTTGCCGAGCAGGTGCATACGTTGCTGGCGAGTGATACGACCCTGATTGTCTTGTGGGGAACGCCACCGGCCCAGCCAACTGTGATGGCCCATGTGGAACGCAATCCGGCCACCCCAAACCTGACGGGTACCCTGGTGCCATACCCAATCCTGACTGCGGCACTCGATCAGCGCCTGGCCCAACATTCAGTGCAACTGGCGGCAGCGGCGTTTGCGACGGTGCCCCAACTGTTTGGGTTGCAGCTTGCGGGATCGGCCTACCAGCAACTATTGGTGACCCCGCTGCTGGTGCAGGAACGCTTGTTAGGCTGGATGCTCATAGCGCGTTGCCAGTCAGAGTCGGGGTATAGCCCCGAACAGATCTACCTGGTCGAAACGGTGGTGGGGCAGTTAAGCGGGGCGATCGAACGTTTGCGCTTGATTGAAGTGGCCGAGTTGGCCCGTGATGCGGCCGAAACGGCCAATCGCGCCCGGGGGCAGTTTTTTGCTTCGATGAGCCACGAACTGCGTACGCCGCTCAATGCGATCCTGGGCTATACCCAGTTGTTGCGGGCCGATAGTAACGACCCTACGTTTCGGCGCGAGGCGCTTGACCAGATTGCGTCGAGTGGCACGGCTTTGCTCAAACTGATTACCAATCTGCTTGAAATTGCGCGCCAGGAGAGTCTCGCCCGTGCCGAGTCGGCTGAGATGCAGGCGGCGCTACCCGAGCCGGTCAGCCCACGGGCCAGCATAACCCCAACCACGCTGCTGATGGATGGTGATCCCTTAACGCGGCGTTGGTTGGCCCAGGTGCTGCACCAGCGTGGGCACCAGATCCTTGAAACCAGCGATGCCCTCACGGGGCTTAGTCTGGCCCTGAGTCGGCGACCCACCATGTTGATTGTAGATGCCAGTTTACCGGGGATGCCACCAACCCGCCTGATCCGCTCGCTGCGTACCAGCCCTGGCCTCACCGATGCCGTGATCCTCGTTCTGACCCCAACCCATGATTCCGCGCAGCAGCGTGATCTGCTGACTGCCGGGGGTGATCACTGTTTTGGGCGTCCACTCGATCTGGCCGCCCTAGTTGCGGTGCTCACCCCGGCTAAACCGATGTCTGTAGCACCCCTCTTGGCTCCGCCTACCGCCCCGCCGATTGTGGCGTTACGGCCTGATCCGCCGCTGCTGTCCGAGTTGTATAATCTGGCTGTGATTGGTGATCTAGAAGTGCTGCGGCACCGTATTCGTCAATTGGGGCATGAGCAACCGGCCCTGGCTGACTTCGTCCAGGAAGTACATTCAGCCGCCGAGCGTTTCGAGCTTGATTGCTTACTCGATTTGCTTGCCGTCAAGGAGCCTGCGCATGAAACCTGAGGCGAGTATTCTGGTCGTCGATGATCATCCTGCCAATCTGAGCCTGCTTTTTCATGCGTTGCGCCAGGTAGGGTATACGGTACGAGTCGCCAATAGTGGCGAACTGGCCCTGACTAGTGTCCGCCGTATCCAACCCGACCTGATCCTGCTTGATGTGATGATGCCTGGCCTGGATGGTTTCGCCACCTGTCGTCAATTGAAGGATGACCCGGCCACCAGTGCGGTACCAGTCATCTTTCTGACCGCCCGCACAACCGTAGGCGACGAGGTGCAGGGCTTGCGAGCGGGGGCGGTAGACTATTTGACCAAGCCGGTGCAGATCGAAGTGGCCCTAGCGCGGATTCAGACCCACCTGACCTTGCGGCGGTTGCAACAAGCACTCGAACAGCAGAACCGTGATCTTGATGCCTATGCCCGCAGTGTGGCCCACGATCTCAAAAATCCGATCACGGCCATGGTTGGGGCAGCCCAGATGATCACCATGTTTCACAAACGGGAGGACTGGCAGCCGATTGACGAGATGGCCCAGATGATTATTCGCTCGGGCAAGGCGATCACGATCACAATTAACGAACTGCTGGCCATGGCCGGGGTGCGCGAAGGCCAAGTGACCGTCCAGCCGCTCGCCATGGATACCATCGTGACGGCTGCCTGCGAACGACTGAGCCACCTGATCAGTGAATATCAGGCGATCATCCATAGGCCGGAGACGTGGCCGGTGGCGTGTGGGCACGGCCCATGGATTGAACTGGTCTGGAGCAATTATCTGAGCAATGGCCTAAAATATGGCGGTCGCCCGCCGGTGCTGACCCTTGGTGCTACGCCCCAGGATGATGGCATGGTGCGCTTCTGGGTTCACGACAATGGCCCCGGCCTGAGCGAGGCAGAGCGGGAACAGTTGTTCCGGGAGTGGCAACGGTTGCACCAGGGTTCCGAAGAGGGGCACGGTCTGGGTTTGGCGCTCGTGCAGCGCATTGTTGAACGCTTAGGCGGCACGGTTGGGATTGACGAGGCCGACCCAGGGAGTACCTTCTATTTTACGTTGCCGGGCATGCGAGCCAGTTCGGGCCTAAGCTGAGTTGGCTTGGTTCAGTTGGGCTGCGGTCGCCCGAAAGCATAGCTGTAACCGTTCGAGGGCCAACTTGGCATCGGTCGGCTGCTCATGCTGGGCGAGTTCGTCGCAGGCGGCGAGCATCGCCGTGGCCCCGAGTTGGGCACAGGCGCTACGTAGTTGGGCCAGGATTAACCTGAATTGGCTCCGATCTTGTTGATTCAGGGCCTCGGCCAGGGTGTCCAGTTGCGTAGGCACAAGTTCGGTAAACAACTGACGGAGTAGGCTGATCGTTGCCTTCCCGTCCGCGCCTAGCCGTGACGCCTGCTCATCAAGCATGTTCCAGGTAACCAGCACTGGGGGTGGGCTGGACGAGGGCAGGGTTGGTAGGCTGGACTGCGCGGGTCTGACTGACGTAGGTGAACTGTCTTCGGCACTGGTGGGCTCGGCTTGGCTGCGTGCGGTGAGCGTTTGGAGCAGGCTGCGCAACGTATTGAGTTGGAGGGGCTTGAGCAGATAATCGTCCATGCCTGCGGCCCTGGCCCGTTCACGGTCCTCGGTATAGGGGCTGGCACTCAGGGCGACAATCAAGGGTTGGCGTTCGGTGGGTAGTTCGGCCCGAATCCGCCGGGTCGCTTGCTCGCCATCCATGATCGGCATCTGGACATCCATCAAGACGAGGTCGTAAGCGGTTTGCTGCACTGATTCAAGGGCAGCCTGCCCATCGTTCACCAAGTCTGGGGCATACCCAAGCCGCTGAAGCATATGCTTCACAACCTCCTGGTTGACCGGGTTGTCTTCGGCCACCAGGATGCGCAGCCTCGTTCCATGGGCGCTGGGTGGCGTCGCCGCTTCAGGGTGCAGGTGTTCCGTGCGATAGCGCATAGGCAGATTGACCGTGAAAGTTGCACCTTGGCCAGGGCTACTATTTACGCTGATCGTACCCCCCATCAACTCCACGAGTTGTTTGCTGATACTCAGCCCGAGGCCCGTGCCGCCGTAGCGCCGGGTGATACTACTATCGGCCTGGACAAACGGGGTAAAGAGGCGTTCGATCTGGGTTTCGTTCATCCCAATGCCGGTATCACGGACAGCGAATTGAATCAGCGCCGTGGGTTCAGGATTGGCCTGTTGAAAGGCTACACTGACCTCGAGCCGCACCTCGCCCTGCGGGGTAAACTTGATCGCATTGCCCAGCAGATTGAGCAACACTTGCGCGAGGCGGGCACTATCACCGATCACCTCGTGCGGCACTTGTTCGGCACAGTGCCAGTGCAAGGTTATGCCCTGCCGGTGGGCGCTGTGGCTGACCAGATCGATCGTACCACTCAGGCAACTGCGGAGATCGAAGGCCGTGCTTTCGAGTTCGAGTTTGCCTGACTCGATCCGTGAGAAGTCGAGAATATCGTTGATCACCGCCAGGAGGGCTGCGCCGCCCCGGCGAATCGTACTGGCACAGGCCTGTTGCTCATCAGTCAGATCGGTTTCGAGCAACAGTTCGCTCATGCCAATCACGGCATGGAGGGGCGTGCGAATCTCGTGGCTCATGGCGGCAAGGAAGGCCGACTTGGCCCGGGCAGCGGCTTCGGCCGCATCACGCGCCTGCGCCAAGGCCTCGGCAGCCTGTTGTTGTTCGGTAATGTCGAGCGCGACGCCATCCCAGATCGTGCCACCCTGGGGATGTTGACGGGGCCGCGAACAGAGATAGATCCAGCGGATGGTGCCATCAGCGAGCCGATGGCGGGTAACGGCCTTGAAGTCGGCGTTAACGATTGCCTGCTCACGGGCGAGTTGGCGGTTACGCTGATAATCTTCGGGCACGATCATCTGGTGGAGGGTATCGGCATCACGCAAGATCGCCTCGGCCGTAATCCCAAGCACCCGTTCGACACCACTACTCATATAGGTAAAATGGGGTCGCCACTGCTCATCACGGCGGATTTGATAAATAAAACCGTTAGGCAGATTGTCGCCCACCGCCCGAAGTTGGGCCTCGGCGAACCGCAGGGTCGTGGCGGTCTCCCAGCGTTGCAGAAAGGCCACGAGTTGTTCGAGACCGGATTGCAGCAGGCGGATACTGCGGGGGCTCCAGGTCTGCTGTTCAGGTTCGCAGGCCAGCACGATCCCGCGCAGTTGCCCATTCAGCACGATCCCGTGGGCCAGTAACGGTGCCAACGCCAGGGTCGAGCGATCAGTCAGCTTGAGTTCCTGGGGGTCGAGTTCCACGCTCATCCCACTGCGGAGTTTCGCTACCAGATGCGGGGGCAGATCGGTGACGCGGAGGCTCCCAAGCGTGATCGGGGGGGCCTCTGGGGCAGCATCGTGAACGGTGACCCGGTTGGTACTGCCATCGTTGCTTGTGGTCTCGAAACAGAGCAGCAGTTGGGCACAATGCAGCCTCGGGCGCAGGACGGCCAGCACTGGTTGCACTGTAGCCGGCCAGGGGCGTTTGTCAGCACCTTCAGTCAGTAGCAACTGCGAGCAACGGGCCAGGGTTTCACTCATATAGAGTTCAGCTGCGAGGGATAGTTCGGCCTGTTTGCGGGCCGTAATGACTTGCACTGCCCCGATAAAGCGTCCGGGAAAGGTGTGATCAGGGGCACCGGTTATGCGCACCCAGAGCGAGCGACCATCCAGGGTACGGCCTGGTAGTTCCAGATCGTAGGCGAGCCCATGAGTCACCAACTGATCGAGGGCCTCATTGAGCATCTGCCAACTCTGATCGGGGTGCAATTGCTCGATCAGCGGGGTGTTGATCGGTTGTCCGGGCGGGATGGCATAGATATGATAGAGTTCGTCACTCCAACTGATCACATTGCGATCAGCATCAAAGGCAATTCCCCCAACCTGGGCCAGACTCTGGGTCGCCGCCAGCAGTGTCGTGGTCTGGCGCAACTCGTTGGTGCGCTGCTCAACGGTAGCGTCAAGCTGGGCACTCAATTGGGCCTGGGCCGTTAAGCTGGCGTGGGTCTGTTGCAGGCTTTGATGGAGCATATTGAGGAGCGAGCTCAGTGCCACGACTAGGGTAACAAGGCCACACACAATTAGCAACCCATGCACGAGCAGCACGCCAGGATGCGTGAAGTAGGCCAGATGAGCGGCCGGTACCTGGAACAAACCGAGGCCAAAACCAGCAATCAGGAGCAGTAGGGCACTGCCGCCAAGGGTCAGCAGGATCGTGAGCGTGCGGCGGGGCAGCATCAGTAGCGCCAGCACCACACTGGTGATCACACCCGCCAGATAGGCCCCGAACAAGCCAAAGGTAGCGATGCCAAACAGGCTCGTTACCAGCACAAAACTTATCAAAGCCAGACTGCGGGTCGTGATACTCAGACCCGGCCCAAGTATCACGATGCTGGTCAGGATGAGCAGGAACAGATTGGTATTCAGCAGAAGCCAGAACTGAGCGTGGGCTAGGTTCAGGCCATCAACCAACACCAGGGGAACAATGATCACAAAGAAGATTCGGCGTAACAAACTCGCCGTAGCAGGACGCCAGATCTGAAGCAGGGGATCGGTGAGGGGATGGGTTAACATATGGTGATTTGGATTGGTGAGCACCGTACGTTATTTATGGTAGCATACCAACGCCATGTTTCGGCGTATGCTACACTCAATCCATACGCTATCGCTATACTATTCTGGAGTCATGAGATGAGCATATCGCGTCTGGAACGGCTGGTGGCCGCAACGCAGGCGGCGGGCCTGGCGGGCTTGGCCTTGATGCCCGATGCCAATTTAACCTACCTGAGTGGCCTGAGTTTTCATCCGGGGAAGCGCCTGACTCTGGCGCTGATTCCTGCTGATGGCAGCCCGCCCTGTATGGTGCTGCCGGCGCTTGAACAGAGCAAATGTGAAGCAGGGAGTCTGGTGGCGTTCCGTTATTTTGCTTGGGGTGATGCCGAAGGGCCGCTCGCCGCGTTGCAGGCCGCGTTTGCGGCGGCTTTTCCAGCGGGACTGGCCGGGCAGGCGCTGGCGGTAGAATATACTGCCTTACGCATGATGGAGTTACGGGCGCTCGAAACGGTTATGCCGGGGTTGATTACGGCTGATGCGACGGCGTTGCTGGCGGGGTTACGCATGGCGAAAGATGACGCCGAACTGACGGCGATCACCGAGGCAGTACGGATCGTCGAAGTGGCGCTGGCGCAGACGATCGCGCAGATTCGCCCTGGCCTGACCGAGCGTCAGCTTTCGCGGATCTGTGCCGATGCGATTATTGCGGCCGGGGCTGACAGCGAAAGTTTTGCCAATATTGTTGCGGGTGGCCCCAACGGAGCCAACCCGCACCATAGCAATAGTGACCGACCCTTACAGGTAGGCGACTTAGTGATCATTGACTGTGGGGCACGTTGGGGCGGCTACATCTCGGACATTACTCGCACCGTCGCCTTAGGCGAACCAGGCGACGAGGCGCGGCTGGTCTACGAGTTGGTGCTGCTGGCGAATGGGGCCGGGCGGGCAGCAGCCACGACTGGGGCCAGCGGGGCGCAGATTGATGCCGCAGCGCGGGCGGTGATCACGGCGGGCGGCTACGGTGATTTTTTCATTCACCGTACCGGTCACGGTTTCGGGATCGAGGGCCACGAATTGCCGAATATTGTGGCCGGCAGCGAAGCCCCACTGGCCCCGGGCACAACCTTCACGGTCGAACCGGGGATCTACCTGCCGGGCAAGTTTGGGGTACGCATCGAAGACGATCTGGTGATGGAGTCAGGCGGGGCGCGGAGTTTGACCAGTTTCCCCCGTGAGTTGATCGTCGTGCCGGTCGCGTAACGTAGGGACGCAGCGTGCTGCGTCCCTACAGTATTACGGGTGTGGCGTAAAATTTTGCATACGCGGTCGCCCGGTACGGTGGCCCTGCCCCTACAGAATCTGGCTCAGGAAGAGCTTGGTGCGCTCGTGGCGCGGGTTGGTGAAGAACAGTTCGGGCGTATTCTCTTCGACGATCTGGCCCTTATCCATAAATACCACCCGGTCGGCAACCTCGCGGGCAAAGCCCATTTCGTGGGTCACACAGAGCATGGTAATGCCACCCCGGGCGAGGGTCTTCATCACATCAAGCACCTCTTTGACCATTTCGGGGTCAAGGGCCGAGGTTGGCTCATCAAAGAGCATGATCCGGGGTTCCATCGCTAGGGCCCGGGCAATCGCCACCCGTTGCTGCTGGCCACCTGAGAGTTGGCCGGGAAACTTGAGGGCTTGCTCGACGATGCCGACCCGCTCGAGCAATTCCATCGCCTTGGCTTCGCTCTCTTTGCGGGTCTTTTTGCGCACCCAGAGCGGAGCCAGGGTAATGTTTTGCAGCACCGTCAGGTGGGGAAAGAGATTAAACTGCTGGAAGACCATGCCCACTTCACGGCGGATGGCATCAATATTGCGAATATCGTTGGTCATCTCGATGCCATCAACGATAATCCGCCCCTCTTGATGTTCTTCAAGCCGGTTAATCGTACGAATAAAGGTACTCTTGCCCGAGCCTGACGGCCCACAGATGACCACGACCTCGCCCTTTTTGACGCGCATCGTAACATCCTTGAGGGCCTGGAACTCGCCGTACCATTTATTGACATTCTCGCAGATAATAATATCTTCGTTACTGGCTGGACTCATCAGATAGTTCCTTCCTTGGGGCGACAGGGAAACCATGGGTTGCCCTATCTACATCAGGTTCGACGCGCCGGGCGCACAACGCCGTGATGAAACTGAGCCTATGGCAACATGCTATCGGCTATCGGCTATTTCTACAGTTAGCGTCCCACATTCAACTTGGTTTCGATACTGCGCGAGGCCCGCGACATACTGAAGCTAATCACCCAATAGATCAGGGCAATAAACAGGAACGCTTCGCGCCAGACTCCGCCGGGGGTACCAAGCCATTGCGGTTGGCCCACGATATTCTGAGCGGCCCCGAGCAGATCAACCAGGCCGATAATCACAACCAGCGATGTATCCTTAAAGAGGCCAATGAACTGACCAACGAGCACAGGAATGACGGCCCGCAGGGCCTGGGGCAGCGTGATCAGCAGGGTGGTCTGCACCGTATTCAGGCCAAGGGCGCGGGCGGCTTCGGTCTGACCGCGGGGCAAGGACTGGAGGCCACCGCGCACATTTTCGGCCAGATAGGCAGCACTGAAGAGCGTAACCGCAACGGTCGCACGGAAGAGGCCATCAATATTTTCGCCGCCAGGGATAAACAGGGGCAGCAGCAGTGCGCCCATGAACAGCACCGTGACCAGCGGTACGCCACGGATCAGTTCGATATAAGCAATACAGAACCACTTAATCACCGGCAGATCGCTCCGTCGTCCGAGGGCCAGCAGAATGCCCAACGGGAACGAGAGCACAATCCCACTGGTGGCCAGCAACAGGGTGAGCATCAGCCCGCCCCAGAGGTTGGTATTGACAATTGGCAGCACACCACCGCCAATACCACGGATCAGCGTGACCACGAACGGATAGATCAGCAGCCAGCAGATAATCAACGGCCAGCGCAATCGCTCGCCCCCGGCCCGGCCCGCAAAATAGCCTGCGGCAACGGCGGCGGTCAGGGTCATAAAATACAGCCAGGATGGCATCGCGACCATGCCCGGCAACGGGTTCAAGAAAAAGGTTGGAATGACCAGCAGCGCACTGATCGCCCCGAACCCCTTTGCAATCGCCAGGGTCAAGCCCTGCCAGACCCCACTACTGAAGCCGAGCAGCAGCGCGACACTGGCAAGCGCGGCCTGGGGTCGCCACATCTGATCGAGCGGATAGGTCCAGGTCATCAAGACCTTGAGGTTGGCAACCACTGCGGGCCAGCCCTGGGTGGTAAAGACCCAGCCCAAGAAGTTCGTCAGCACCTGGAAGATAATGAAGAGGAGGATGACGCTGATCAGCGCGTTATACCAGGTACTAAACAGATTTTCGCGCAGCCAACCCAGGGCATCAATGCTTGGGCGCGGTGGGCGGGTTCGAGCCTGGGGGACATCGGTCGTGGCCATACGCCTTCCCTTTGCTTAACGCTCAACGAGCTGAATGCGCTTGTTGTACCAGTTCATCAGCAGCGACGTAACGAGGCTGACGCTGAGGTAACTTGCCATAATGATCAGAATAACTGGTACCGCCTGGCCGGTCTGGTTGTTGATCGTACTGGCGACATAGAACAGATCGGGGTAGGCAATGGCAATTGCCAGACTACTATTTTTGGTCAGGTTGAGGTACTGGCTGGTGGTGGGCGGGATCATAATCCGCAGGGCCTGTGGGAAGATCACCAGGCGCAGGGTTTGACTGGGGGTCAGACCAAGGGCCCGGGCGGCTTCACGCTGGCCTTTATTGACGGCCTGGATGCCACTGCGCACAATCTCGCTAATGAAGGCGGCGGTATAGATCACCAACCCGGTGAGCAACGCGGCGAAACTGGCGGTCACGGTAATGCCACCAACAAAATTAAAACGCTGCAATTCGGGAATCTCGAGTTCGATCGGCCAGTCGGTGCCCATCATACGGGCCACCCCAAAACCCACCAGCGCGATCCCACCACTGATCAACAGCGCGAACGGCAGGGCGACTCCGGGGCGATCACGGCGCACAAACTGAATCCGCCGTGCGATATAAAAGATCACCCCGGCGATCAAACCAAACCAGAGCCAGGGCACCCACAAATCAAAATAGGCGGTAGCTACCGGCCAGGCCATGGTGATGCCACGGTTATGCAAGAAGACCAACCCACCAATTTCGATGCTCTCTTGCACGCGGGGAAAGGCTTTGGTCAGGAAGAACCAGAAGATCAACTGAAGCAGCAGGGGCACATTGCGCACAATCTCGATGTAGACGACAGCGGTATTGCGCAAGAGCCAATTGTTCGAGAGCCGACAGACTCCAATCAGGATTCCAAGAATAGTGGCAAGAATAATGCCGGTGACGGCAACCCGCAGGGTATTGAGGATCCCGACCATGAACGCCCGTCCATAGGTCATCGAGGGATCATAGGGAATAACGCTTTCGGCGATCGGAAAGCCTGCTGCCGAACTCAGAAAACTAAAGGTTGGCAGCAGACCAGTGCGCTGCAGACCGGCCATCATATTGCTGTAGAGGTACCAGATTCCAACCACAACAAAAATAGCAAAGGCGATCTGGATTAGCACGCCAATGATCCGGATATCGCGGTAAAACGGAATGGTGGTGCGCTGGGGTGGGGTAGAAACAGCCATGCGTGCTCCTTGGCGGAAGGGAGGGTGTGGGTTTGTCCCACACCCTCTGCCATACGGGGCTTGCCCCTGTTGCGCTTAGCGGAAGGGCGGCGAGTAGAGCAACCCACCGTCGGTGTAGAGCGCATTCAGACCACGCTCCACTGCGGTCGGGGTGTCGGGCCCGAGGTGACGGTTGTAGATCTCCTCGTAGTTGCCAACCGCCCGAACGATGCGCTGGGTGAAGTCGTTCGACAACCCAACGCCTGCACCGAGTTCGCCCTCGATGCCGAGGAAGCGGCGGACGGTGGGATCTTCGCTGGTCAGGAAGCTATCGAGGTTGGCCGTGGTAATGCCAAGCTGTTCAGCCTCGAAGGTGGCGAAGGTGATCCAGCGAACGGCATCGCCCCACTGCTGGTCGCCGTGGGCCACCGACGGACCGAGCGGCTCCTTCGACATGGTCACATCGAGAATGACGTGATCGGCGGGGTTGGTGAGCAGGGTGCGGCTGCTGATCAGACCCGACTTGTCGGTGGTGAAGCCGTCACACTGGCCGGCATCATAGGCGGTGCGGGTGCCGTCACCATCGGGGAAGACCACCGGGGTGAAGGTCAGGCCACGGGCGCGGAACTGGTCGGCCAGGTTCAGTTCGGTGGTGGTACCGGTCTGCACACAGATTGTCGCACCGTCCATGTCCTCAAGAGTGGTGATGCCGCTGTCGGTGCGCACCATCATGCCCTGGCCGTCGTAGAAGGTGGTCGGGGCCCACTCGAGGCCGAGCGACCCGTCGCGGCCAAGGGTCCAGGTGCTGTTGCGGATCAGCACGTCAATTTCGCCGGTCTGCAGCGCGGTGAAGCGCTCCTGGGCGCTCAGCGGGCGGTACTCGATCTTGCTCGGATCATCGAACAGCGCGGCCGCAACGGCCTTGCAGAAGTCAATGTCGAAGCCGGTGTAGACACCAGCCGAGTCAACCGACGCAAACCCGGGCAGCGGGTTGTTGTTCACGCCACAGATCAGCGTGCCACGGCTCAGGATGGACTGGATGCGACCACCCGGAGCGGGCTGGGCGGGCGTACCACCAGCGGGCGGGGCGGTCGGGGCCGGAGCCGCCGTTGCTGCCGCCGGGGCCTCAGTCGCCGGAGCAGCCGGGGCCTCAGTCGCCGGGGCGGCCGGGGCCGAGGTGGCCGGAGCCTGGGGGGCCTGACCGCCACACGCTGCCAAAAGCATGGCAAGCGCGCCGGCCAGCACCACGATCATCGAACGTTTCATGAGCATCTTCTCCCTATTGTTCGAGCAACGCTTGCCTCCCGACCCGTATCGGGGGCCTTCTTACGTTGCGAGAAACCAGATTTGAGGATCAGACCCGGATATTAGACTATGGATAGCGCTGCTGTGGGTATAGCCAGGTACTCTGAATATGCACGAACACAAGCGATTGCGCTGTTGGCGCATCACATAGCTTGCAGTGCTTTTGTAGGCACTCGCGGCCTACACCAGGATGATATGCAATTGTCTTGCTGGAATTACACGAATTGTATCACAGAGCGCAGGATTGCGCAAACGAAAACGTTTAGAGCTTAGCCTGCTCCATACGCTAAGGCCGCCAATTGGGTGTGGGCCTCTTCGGGGGTTAAGCCACCATGCATGCCTTTGAAGCGCACCGGAAAGCGCTGATCGTCCCACCAGACGGTTTCGTTGGCGTAGGGTAAAATTACGAGATCCCCTATGCGCTCGCGCAGGCGCATGCTTACGTTGGCCCCAAAGAAGCCGGCCGTGATCAGGGCTTCGCTGGTATGCACTTCGGCCCGCCCCACTAGCAGGTCGCTCAGACGGGCATGCATCGGCGCAACCTGGTCTGGGTGTAGATAGAGGAACATGTCGCGGTTCGAGCCGACCGGGGCCAGCGGTTTGCCGTCGGCGCCACACCGCGTTGCAGAAACTAGTTCGGGCAGTAGTTGATTGAGGTGCAGGGTTCGTTTGGGGTGAATGCGGATTTGCCCATGGTCGGCGGTTAAGAGCAGCAGTACCGGTCGCCCAAGTTTGCTGAGCATCGCATGCAGGTGGCGCTCGAAGATCGTCAGCACCACGTCAATTTCGGCGGCGGTATGGGGGGCCTCTGGGCCGTGTTGATGGGCGATCGCATCAATGCTATCGAGGTACAGGATGTGGTAGGCCGGGTCGGGTTTGTGACGGAGCCGGTCGCCCATGATCACGAGCGCTTCGGCCAGGGTCCGAAACGGGATCATTTTGGCTCCGGCACAGACCTGTTTGCTGTACGACGAGTCGGCGTAGCTGGCGTGTTGATAGACCGTCGAGCGCACGCCGGCTGCCGCCAAGCGCTGGTAGAGCGTGGCCTGTGGGTAGAGGGTGCGCAGGTCAAGCCCGGTCTTTTCTAGTCCTTCGCGCCCCCATTCGCCCGCCAATGAACCAAGCAAGGGGGTGATCACCCGATCCAGGCTCGGTTCGTACATATACCACTCGAACAGCCCACTCTCGCCAGGGGTCTGGTCGGTATGGATCGCTGTGACATGCACGGTGGTGGTCGAAGGAAACATGGTTGTCAACCGCGATACCACCCCGTCAGCCAGAAAACGGGCCAGAAAGGGATGCTGTTGCGCCCATGGTTCAAAGAAGCGCCAACCCAGGGCATCTACAAAGATCAGGACGACGGTTTCGTACTGCTCGGCTAGGCCTGCCAGGGCCGCCGGGGGCAAGCCAGGGCCGGAAGCGCTTCCCGTAAGGAGCCGTTCAAGTGTGGCTGGGATGGCCGCAAAGCCATAACCGTCATAGATTGGATGCACCAAGTGCGAACCGAAACGGGCGGCCTCGACGGCGGCAACGGACTCAGGGTTGAGCATGCGTTCTCCAATGAGGGTTTGGGAGGACACGGTTTTCCCAAACCCTCATACAACCTGCCAGTTCAAGGTTTGGCCCGCCGCAAAAGGCACGACCTCGCCGTACCGCGCTGGCACCTGCCAGGCGTGTTGGCGCAGGGTGAGCGGGTGGGGGGCCAGGTTCAGGCGATAGACCGCCCGGGCATTATCACTGATAAACGCCTGCAAGTTGGTAAGCGCGTCGTGGCGTTCAAACAGATCGGCGAGCATGGGCAGGATGACCGGGGCGGTAAAGACGCCCGCCGCGCAGCCTGCGGCTTCTTTGCGCGAGACCGGATGGGGGGCCGAGTCGCTGCCGAACATCAGGCGGGGACGCGCTGCTAGGGCGGCTTCGAGTAGGGCGGCCCGATCTTCAGGTCGTTTGGCAATTGGTTTGCAGAACAGGTGGGGTTGCAGCAACCCGCCCGCCACGTCGTCAAGCGTGATCAGCAGGTGGTGCAAGGTGACGGTGGCGGCCAAATTGGGGTAACGATCAAGCAGATCAAGCGCCGCTGCAGTCGTGATATGCTCCATCACAATCGTCAGGCGCGGAAACTGTTCGGCCCAGCGGGCATAGGTTGGTAGGAACTCGGCTTCGCGATCCAGCACGAAGCCGTGGCTTTCGCCATGCACCAGCAAGGGGATGCCCAGTTGCTCCATCAGGGCCAGGGTTGGTTCAATTGCACTCAGGTCGCTGACCCCGCCCTGGCTGTTGGTGGTCACGCCTTCGGGATAGAGTTTGATGCCGATGATCTCGGGCTGGGCCGCCCGTAGGGTCGCTTCGTCGTAGGGCTGCATAAACAGGGTCATCAAGGGGGTAAAGGGCAGCGGTGCTACTGCAGCCAGAATTTCTGCTCGATAGGCGTTGAGACGTTCCAGGCTGGTCACGGGTGGCACCAGATTGGGCATAATCACCGCTGCGGCAAAATCGCGGGCACTGAGCGGGGCGACCAATGCGAGCATGGCACCTTCGCGCAGGTGCAGATGCATATCGAGCGGCGCGTCAAGCTGGATCTCCACAGTTGGATCCTTTGTTTCAGGGCAGGTGGGTGCGTGGGTATGGGTTGCATTGTACGCCGAAATCGGCGACCCCATTGCGGGGTCGCCGATTTCGGCGTAGGGACGCAGCGTAGGGACGCAGCACGCTGCGTCCCTACGTGTCTTACCGGCGCACGAGTGGGAGGAAGACGCGGTTGCTCGTTGATGGATCACCTGGCAGTTGGCCGGGGATGCCGCCTTCGGACGGGGCGGCCTGGCCCTGCACCGGTTCCGGCGGGGCCGCGATCTGGTTCGGGTCACTCGGGCGTTCGATCACGGTGAAGATCCAGCGGTAGTCGTCGGGCATCGAGCGGCCGTCTTCGGCAATCACGCCTTCGGTGCCGCCCCGGATCAGCACTTCGTAGCTGCGCCCCACGGTCAGGGGTTGGGCCGGAATGAAGCGCATCCCAAACACTTCGCCCGTTTCGGCATTCGTGATCCAGGTCGGCGTGTCCGCCACCAGTGCGCCGTTCTCGTCACGCAGTTCTAGGCGCTGATTAAATGTTCCAACCAACATCGGCGTGGCGAACATCAGGCGCACCGTGCTGTCGGGGTAGGCCACCCCACCAGGCAGCGGTGGCCAGCCATCGGGGGCGAGCAGCCACGATTCGCCGCGCAGGGCGATGTGCCACGGGCCGCGGTTGCCGTCTTGATCGTAACCGCGCACGCTCACAAAGATCGTCTGGTTGTCCTCCAGGCCCCAGATCGTGGCCGAGAGCAGCCCGTCTTCGTCGAGTTGATCATCCTGGCTCAGTGATCCAAGGTCGCGGATAGTCGTGAAGTTGGCTGGGTCGTTCTCGCTCCCAAAGCCGAGTTCGTAACCCGCCAAGTCACGCTCCCCGAGCGGTTCCCAGCGCACCAACACCGCACCAGGCGCACTCTCGGTCAGCAGGAAGTCAGGGCGGCGCGGGCCTTCGTTGTCGAAGACCTCGACCACCAGATCGCTCAGCACCTCAACCGGCTGGTTCTCGCCGTCGTTGATCCCGACCAGCACCCGGTAGCGCCCACTCGGGGTCTGGGTCGTGGGCAGGTAGGCCCCCAGGTTATTGAGCGGAATGTTTTGCTGGATGATCTCGGCCCGTGCCCAATCCGGCGTCGCTTCGGCCCCTTCCACCGGCACCAGGCCGACGTACAGATTGGCGTTGGGGCTATCGGCGTCGGCGGCCCGGAAGCGGATCTGGATCCCATCGGCCGCCGGGCGCATGGCCGCCCCGGGCGCACTGGCACAGTTGGTCGTGACCCAGATGTTATTGTCCAGATTGGCCGGATCACAGGCGAAGGTCACGTCGTTCAGGGTTGGCAACTGGTTCACGCTATACGCGATCTGCTCGTAGCCAGCTGGTGGGTTGGCAATGGTCAGTTGGTAGGTGCCGGGCTGGGGTTTGGCCAGCGCGATCGCCTGGTCGTGACCCACGTCGGAGGTGCCGCTCATGTAGGTGGCCGGGGCGTTGGGGTTGTCGCTGTTGAGCGGCAAGTTGGCCTGGTTGTAGATCGTGCCATTGGGGGCACGCAGGCTTAGGGTAGCGTTGCCCTGACTCGTGAGCGGGTAGACGATCCCAAACAGGGCCGGGCCGCTTTGCGTGATTGTGATGGGAATCGTCACACTGTTGAGCGTGCGGATCTGCTGGGTTCCCAGCGTCGTACCCATACCCGTCAACTGGGTAGGGTAGATCTGATCGAAATTTCGTACTTCTTGTCGATCTGACTAAAGCCCAGTTCGAGGCGCTGGTTGGTCAGGCTGAAAGCATTGCCCAGCTGCCAATCGGCCAGCGGTGCCGTACCCTTAAGGGCCAAGGCCAGACTGAATTGGAGCCGATGGGCGGAAAGATTGCGTTTCAAGGGAATGGTCTCCTTCGTTAGCCTCACAACTGGGCTTGTCATTCCGAGGATTCGATGGCCCGTAGGCCAGTGGTGCTGAGCGAAACCAGTGCGGTTGCGCCGCCACCTTGTCACCCCGAGTATCCTATGGCCCGTCGGCCAGTGATGCTGGGATGACATCCGATATGTCATTAGGAGGGGTGCCCCGGCGATGGCAACGTTCGCCTCTGGCGGTGGGGTGTGGTGCGGCGCAGCCGCACCACAAGGTTTTGGTGTGGGGGGGGGGGGGGGGGGGGGCGCGCCCGCCCTCC
>JBLWKA010000011.1:10606-13595 GCA_048381555.1 Oscillochloridaceae bacterium umkhey_bin13 | reverse complement strand
TGTGCATGAGTCGGGGCTCCCAGGGAGTGCCAACCTGAGCCTGTGGGGGGGGGGGGTGGGGGGCGCCAGCCCCAACCAAATCTTTTGGGTGGGTTGTCGCGCGATCGCCGCCAAACCACACCAAAACCTGGGACTTGCCCAATGACCTTGCATCAACCACGGGAGGGGCACGCGCACCTGCGACAAAATTTGCGCAGATGCGCTATAATTCCCGCAAGCCATCATTTCGACGCACGAACTTATTGACTACGATGCTAACCCTGACCACGCTAAATCAGCTAGACCAGGATGCCTTTGTGGCAGCAATTGGGCATGTGTTTGAACATTCGCCATGGATTGCGGCCGAGGCCTGGTTGCAACGGCCTTTTGCGGATCGGACGGCCCTGCATGCGGCCATGGTGGCGGTGCTTGATGCCGCTGAAGAGGCCCCGCAACTAGCCTTGATTCGGGCGCACCCCGATCTGGCTGGTCGCCTGGCCCAGAGCGGGCAACTCACGGTCGAGTCGGCGCGTGAACAGGCCGCAGCGGGTCTGATGACGCTCAGTGCCGAGGAACAGGCCCAATTGGCGGCCTACAATACGGCTTACCAGGCCCAATTTGGCTTCCCGTTTGTGATTTGTGCCCGCGAAAACAAAAAAGCCGCCATCATGGCTGCTTTTCCGCGCCGCCTTGCCAATCAGCGGGCCAGCGAAATCGCCACCGCCCTGACCGAGATTAAACAGATTGCCTGGTTCCGGCTCTGTGATGTGGTGAGCCCATGAGCACAGGCCGCTTGACGACCCATGTGCTTGATCTGTCTGCGGGCCGTCCTGCCGCAGGGATGTATGTCGTGCTGGTGCGCCTGGAGGCGTCTGAACTGTTTCTGACCGAACGGCAGACCAACGCCGATGGACGGGTTGATCCGCCCTTGTTAGTGGGTGAGCAACTTGTCGCCGGGCGTTACGAATTGCGGTTTGCGGTGGCAGCCTATTTTGCGGTCTGTGGCCTGAGCCTGCCCGAGCCACCATTTCTGGACATCGTGCCGATCCGTTTTGGGATTGCCGATCCTTCGGCCCACTACCACGTGCCCTTGCTTGTCTCGCCCTGGGCCTACAGTACCTATCGCGGGAGCTAGTTTCTATGACGCTGGTAAACCTCCTTTCAATTGATCCGGCAACCTTTGCCGATGAACTCGAATTTGTGATGGACTGTTGGTACGAGGCCCTCGTCGAGGCGGGCGAGCTTGAGTTGGCGGCGGCGCTGCCCTGGCATACCCCCAACCAACCCGCCCAGCTCCACCCCGAGGTCGAGCCCGAACGCTTGGTGCAGGCGCTCTCGATTGCGTTTCAACTCTTGAGCATGGTTGAGCAACGGGCGGCGGTGCAGTATCGGCGTAGCAGCGAAACCCGTGACGGTCTCGCTGCCGTGCCCGCACTTTGGGGCGAGACCCTGACCCTGTTGCGCGGGCGCGGCATGGCAGGCGAACGCCTCGCCGCAATGCTGCCCGCCTGTGGGGTCGAGATTGTGTTGACGGCGCATCCGACCGAGGCCAAACGGGCGACGGTGCTCGAACACCACCGGGCGCTCTATCTGTTGCTGGTTAAGCGGGCCGATCCACGCTGGACCCCGTACGAGCGTGAGGCGATTCGGGACGAGATTGTCGCTCGTTTGACTACGCTCTGGCGCACCGGCGAGATCTTTCTGGACAAGCCGGATGTGGCCTCGGAGCGCCGCAATATCATTCACTATTTGCGGGCGGTCTTTCCGACCGTCCTGCCCATGCTTGATGATCGTTTGCGCCAAGCATGGGCCGCAGCGGGCTTTGATCCAGCCCTGCTGGCCGCGCCCGAGGCCCTACCCCAGATGCGGTTTGGAACCTGGGTTGGCGGCGACCGCGATGGGCACCCGCTGGTGACCGGGGCCGTCACGAGTGAAAGTCTGGCCGAATTGCGCCAGCAAGCCTTGCGCCTAATCCACGACCAGTTGAACGAACTGGCCCGTTATCTGAGCCTATCGGATCAACTGCAAGCCGTGCCCAGTGATTTTCAGGCCCGCCTTGATGCGGTGGCGAGCGAACTGGGTGGCGTGGGCCGCGAGGCCCTGGCGCGCAACCCGAACGAACCCTGGCGTCAGTGGGTCAACTTGATGCTCACCCGTTTGCCCGCCACCCCACCGGCGCACCACGCCTATACCCAGGCCAGCGAACTGGCCGCCGATCTGCATACCCTGAGCGCAGCCCTGAACACGATTGGGGCCGGGCGGCTGGCCCAGCATGTCGTGACCCCGGTGCTGCGGAGCGTCAGTACCTTTGGTTTCCATCTGGCCGTGCTCGACATCCGTCAGAATAGCCGGGTGCATGACCTAGCGCTGGGTCAGTTGCTCGCGGCAGCGGGCTTTGCCGATTGCGATGTGATCAACTGGGACGAGGCCCGACGCATGGAGTTGCTCGCCGCCGAGTTGCCTTCACCGCGCCCCTTCACCCGCGCCCAGGCCGGGATTGGCCCCGAGGCCGATATGGTGATGGGGAGCTACCGGGCGATTCGCGGCGAACTGCGGACCAATGGCTCGACCGGCCTGGGGGCGCTAATCGTTAGTATGACCCGCAGTACCGCCGACCTGTTGATCGTCTATTTGTTGGCCCGCGAAGTGGGTGTGCTGGTGATGACGCCCGACGGCTTAGCTAGCCCCTTGCCGGTCGTGCCGCTCTTCGAGACGATCGAGGATCTGGAGCGCAGTCCGGCGATTCTGGCGGCGTTTCTTGATCATCCTATGACCCAACGCAGTCTGGCCGAGCAGCGCCGTCGCACCGGTAATGCCGATCTGGTGCAGCAGGTCATGGTTGGCTACAGTGATAGCAATAAGGACGGCGGGATCATTGCCAGTCTGTGGGCGCTGCACCGGGCGCAAGCCGCGCTGGCCGAGGTGGGCCGCGCACGGGGCGTGCGCATCCGCTTCTTCCACGGGCGGGGCGGCACGATCAGCCGTGGCGCTGGTCCGACCCATCGTTTCT
>JBLWKA010000011.1:0-10506 GCA_048381555.1 Oscillochloridaceae bacterium umkhey_bin13 | reverse complement strand
CTGTGGGCGCTGCACCGGGCGCAAGCCGCGCTGGCCGAGGTGGGCCGCGCACGGGGCGTGCGCATCCGCTTCTTCCACGGGCGGGGCGGCACGATCAGCCGTGGCGCTGGTCCGACCCATCGTTTCTTGAAGGCGTTGCCGAGTGGGGCCGTGCAGGGTGATCTGCGCCTAACCGAGCAGGGCGAAACGATTGCCCAAAAGTATGCCAACCCGGTCACCGCGAGCTACAACCTCGAACTCTTGCTCGCCGGGGTGGCCCGGGCGACCGCGCTTGAGCAACTTGGCCCTGCCGAAACCCATCCCCTGGCCTCGACCATGGATCAGTTGGCCCGTTGGGGACGGGAAGCCTATACCGGCTTGCTGGCCCGCGAGGGTTTCTTGCGCTTTTATCGCCAGGCCACGCCGGTTGATGTGCTCGAAGAGAGCCGGATCGGGTCGCGGCCAGCTCGGCGCACCGGTCAGGCGACGCTGGCCGATCTGCGCGCCATCCCCTGGGTCTTTAGCTGGAGCCAGGCGCGCTTCTTTTTGCCCGGCTGGTATGGGGTGGGCAGTGCGCTCGATCAACTCCAGCGCACCGACCCCGTCGCCTTTGCCGCACTCAGCGAGCACCTGATCACCTGGTCACCCCTGCATTACATCCTGAGCAACGCAGCCACCAGTATTGCCACTGTCGATCGTGAGGTGGTCGGTTGGTACGTTGATCTCGTCGAAGATAGTGCCTTGCGCGAGGCTATGCTGATGACGATCAATCAGGAGTACGAGCGTACCAATGCGCTGCTCGAACAGATCTATGGGGCACCGCTGGCCGAACGGCGTCCGAATGTTCACGCCATGATCCAGTCGCGGGCGGTGGGATTGCGCCTGTTGCACCGCCAACAGGTCGCCTTGCTGCGCCAATGGCGGCACGAACGCCAGGCCAACCCCGAAGCCGCCGCCCTCCTCCTGCCCCGCTTGCTCTTGACCGTCAATGCGATTGCCGGCGGCCTGGGTTCAACCGGGTAAGACGATTTTAGATTTTAGATTTTAGGTTTTGGATTGCAATCCAAAACCTAAAATCTAAAATCTACCTAGTTGTGGTGCTCTTCTTGCAAAACGAGGTGCCGTCCCAGGAAGGCAAACCCGATCAAAAGCACGGCGGTGATCCAGCCGCCCAGGCTGAAGATCGGTGGCCCGTACATGCCTAACCCCGCCCCGGCCAGAACCAGGATGATCGCTAAGGCTCCGAACATGCGCATCCCGTAGAGCGTGACAAAGGGCAGGTAGTGGACCCCAACGATGATCATTGCAGCCGGGAAGAACCAGTGCTCCTGGTAGAGCGTCGCCGCCCCAACCAGCAAGAAACTCGGCGGTACAATGAAGGCACTCTGCGCGCCCAGTCCCCACAGGCCATTGCTTGGGCTGACCGCGCCAGGGCGGCCGAGCAGGCGCACGACCAATTGGGTCAGCGGAAAGATGCCCATACTGCCAAAGAACAGGGCCGCCATGCCATAGGTTGGGGCCAGCCAGGTACCGATGGCCGCTGCCACTAGCCAGATAATCCCAGAAACGAGTTGACCGCCAAACCCACCCAGGAAGGCCGAACGCATCTCGCGCTGGGCGTCCGCAACCGTCATACTCCCCGCTCCCTGGGCCTGCGTATCCGCCGTTGCGTAAAGCGTACTCACGAGCATCACCTCCTTGATACTGTTGCCTGTTCTCCGACCGCATTCCAACGATCGCATTGCGCGATCTGGGTGCAGCAGCAATCATAACATTCTGGGTGACACGACCCACCCCTTAAAGGGGGTGGGCTTCTGGCGGCGTGCCGTTGCCGTCGCCCGGAGGCGGAACGGAACGCTTGGAGCCAGCAGCAGGGGCGCGTGTCGGCGCTCTCACGGCAGCGGACTGCCGATGCATGGTCTGTTTCACCTGGACGGCGGCGTAGCGACCGAACACCTGTCTGGAGCAGATGTTGGCCGCACCGTTGGCGTCCCGGTGGACAATCGCACCACAGCCGGAGCAGCGAAACACGCGCCCCCGTGGTGCGGAAGGATGGCAATGACCGCAGCAAGAACAGGTGCGAGTGGAGTAGGCTTCACCCGTCAGGGTGGAGCGCATCCCCATGCGCTCCCCCTTCTCTTTCAGGTAGCGACGGAACTTGCCGTGGGGCCATTGGCTGATCTTCTGGTTGACGTGCCGTCCCTTCGCCACCCCATCAGCGATGTCGCGCACATCACCGATGGCCAACTCGTTCACCCCGTGAACCTCCGCGAAGTCGATCACCTTGCGCGAGGCCTGGTGCAAGATGTTGCGCTGCTGGCGGTAGCACTTGGCCGAGGCGCGGTTCTGCTGACGCTGGAGGCGCTTCCAGCGGCGGCTCCCCTTCTTGCAGCGGGCTTGCCGCTCCGCATACGCGGCGTGGCGCTTGTTGCGCAGCTGTTTCACATGCCGCAGCAGCCGCCCGCTCACCACCAGGGCGTGTCCGTCCTGCGTACAGACGGCGGCGATGTTGACTTCGCCGAGGTCGACTCCCGCCACCTGTCCCGCCGTAGGCTTGGGCTGTTCATCAGGCTTGGGTGGTGGCTCGGCGATGGTGAGCGCCATTTCGTAGTGATCAGCCCGCCACAGCAACTCCACTTGCCGAATGTCGGCCCCAAGGAAGCGTGCGGGCAGCGGCAGTACGAGGTCGGACTGCTTGCGACCGTTTGGCAGCACCAGGCGGCTGCCCTCCACCCGTACCGCCTGCCCTTTCCACCTTACGGTCTGAAACGGCTTGGCCCGATGGGGGTAGCGCGTGACCGGCTCGCCGAGGGCCTCCTGCTCCCGCTTCCGGTTCGTGCGGGCCGTAGCGACGTTGGACAGGAGCTTTTGCACGAGTGCCTGAATACTTTGGCTGTGAAGCCGATACCGCCCGCCGTTGGAGCGCGTGTTCAGCTCCCGCTCCGTCAGCCACGTCCCGCCTCGGCTCGCCACATGCGCTGCCACCAGGTCGCTCCAGCAGCGCCCCGCCTCTCGGCGCAGTTCCTCACACAACGCCCGAACCCCCGCCGGCAGATGCCGGAGTGGGACGAGTTGCACGGTGACTGTGGCGGTCGAACCTTTCCCCATACTCGGTAGTATACCAGAAATGATGTTCGCTTTCAAGTCGTTTACCGCTTCCCAACGCGCTCTATCACCCTCACGCCTCGTCGCCTGAAGCTCAAGCCGCTAAAGCGGAGCGCTTCATCCCAGGCGTCAACGACCTGGGCTTTCGCGCCTGAAGGCGAGCCTGTGTAAGAACCGAATGCTGAGTGCTGCTGCACCCCTGCGTCTGGTTGATCGGTGCCCTTTATCTGTGGGTGATGATACTCGTCTTGAACCAGGGCTCAACCCGACATACGACCTATTCACGTCTGGTTCGTTAGACCTACAAGGCGACACGCCAACCTCCACCTCGTTCGGTTCATCCGTCACGTCGGCTTGCTGGAGGGTTTGGGAGGGCATGGCCCTCCCAAGCACCTAGCCTGCCGGCACGTGAGCGTCAGCTTACGGGCCGGATGCTCCTCTCACCCTTCACGGAAGACCGCTAACGGTGGTACCCGCACGGGGCGCTGGGCACTTAGGGTCGCACTAAGCACGGCAATGGTAACGGCGAGTAGCCCTACGCCGGTTGCAACGAGTGGGTCAAGGCTGAGCTCGGCCCGGGGTTGGAGGTGGTTGATCATCAGTAGGGCGAACCAGGCCGCAACGAGGCCAAGCAGGCCGCCAAGCAGCCCAAGCAGGCCATGTTCCAGCGCGATCAGGCCCAGCACACGGCCCCGTGTGAAGCCAACCGCCTTTAGGACGGCCAGTTCGTGGTGGCGTTGGAGCAGGGTCAGACCCACGCTATTGGCAATCAGGACGGCTCCCGCCACAAAGGCCAGCCCTGCCACAGCCGCCACGAAACCAAACAGGTCATAGTAACTGCGGGTCTGAACCTCACTTACATCGGCCGCACTCAGTACCAGGGCGCTTGGCAAGGCCGTGCCAACGCTGGCAGCAACGGCGCTGAGTTGGCTTGGGTCGGCGCTGGCGACGACCCGCAAGACACCACCGTGATGCGCTTCGGGCGTATGCTCACGGGCGGTGATCAGCACCATCCAGGTGCCACCCATTGGCCCCACCGCTGCCGGATGGTAAAAGCCAGCGATGCGCAGGGTACGGGTTGGCCCATCAGCCACCGTAACGTCGAGCGTGTCACCAACTTGCCAGCCCGCCGAACCAGTGGCATAGAGCGCCGGAACCAACACCGTGCCTGGCTCGCCGCTCCATTGGCCTGCGAATAACTCGAGATCCCAGGTCGCTTGATCGGCAGGGCGGGCCTCAAGCGTGCGCAGATCGCTCACGGGTGTGCCAGCGGCATTCACGTTGGCGGGGAGCACGACGGCGGAACGCGGCGCGACCGCTCCGGCCTGGCTGAGCGCAGCATGCACGGCGGCCTCGGCGCTGGGGCTGGCCTGCACCAGCAGATTGTAGCCAGCGTTATCCAACAATTGGGCCTCGATCCGCGCCGCAGCACTGCTGATCGCCGAGCCAGCAAGCGCAACACAGAGTGTGCCCGTAAAGATTGCCACCAGGGGCAACGCGGTGCGCCGTGGTTCGCGGCGCAAGCCCTGGCGGGCCAGTTCGAGATCGCCGGGCAGGGGCAGGGGCAGGCGCACCACCCCAGCGCAGATCAGGCTCAGCAGGGTGCCTAGAATGACCAGGGCGATCAATCCGGCTGCCACCACAGCGGCACCACGCAACACGGATCCCATGATCAGCCCCGCAATTAGGCTATAACTCAACCCCAGGGCCAGGGTGCGTATGCTGCTCAGGCCGGGTTGGGCGGGCAGCGTTGTGGTGCGCAACAGGGCAATGGGCTTCACGCTCGTTGCCCGCAGGGCGGCATCAGCCCCGAAGATCAAGGCCGTGAGCGCACCGACCAAGACACCACCACCTATGATCAGCGGATTGGCTTGCCATTCGAGCAGGAAGGTACCACTGCGACCCAACAATCCGCTAAGGGGATAGGCCAGCAACACTCCTGCCAGACTGCCAATCATGCCACCCAGACTGCCTAAAACACCCAGTTCGAGGGCCAGCAGCGCGAGGATGCGTGCCCGCGAAGGCGCTAAACGGATTGGCCGCCGCGATTGCGCCCCGTTCGAGCGGATCACGCATGGCGGCGGAGCCAACAATTAGCAGCGCAAGCAGCAGGGCCGCCGCCGCTACCACACTCAGGTGGGCATGGGTGAGCGCCCAACGCCGGCGTTGGCGCCGTAGCCGATCCCAGATCAGCCAGCAGCGCAGCGTGGTGCGAAAGACCAGATAGGCAATGCCGCCGACACTCAGTGCCAGCGCGGTGGGCAGAGTTTCAATTAGGGGCCAGAGTTGCAAGAGCGGGTCGCGGAGTACCAGCCGAATAAGTGTCAGGCTGCCCAGAAAGAGCAACCCGCCGATCAACAGTCCGTCACGGCCCTCATGCAAGAGTTGCTGCCACTCGCGCAAAACACTCAGGCCATCCCGTTCGGGGAGCATCCAATCCAGAATGACCAGATCGGGCTGATGCTGGGCATGGGCGCTGAGGGCGGACGCACCGCTAGTTACATGGATGACCTGATAGCCCGCGAGCACCAGTTCGCGCTCGACCATTACGGCCAGGGCTGGTTCATCATCAACAAGCAGGATCTTCATCTAGGCTTTATTCCGGCCCGCCACATTCCGCCGAGCTGGCTCTTTCGGCGGGGCTGTTCCCAGCACCAGGGCCAGAATCTCGTCGAGCGTGGTGACCAGGTTGATGTTCAGCCGGGCACGTTGTTTTGCCGGGATCTCTTCGAGCTCACGCCGGTTTTTGGCTGGGAGGATCACGCTCGTGACCCCAGCCCGCAACGCTCCCAGCAACTTCTCTTTGACCCCACCAATTGGCAGGACGAGCCCGCGCAAGGTCAATTCGCCGGTCATGGCTATATCACGCCGCACCGGGCGTCCGGTGAGGGCCGAAATGAGTGCTACCGCCATGGTGACCCCAGCCGAGGGGCCTTCTTTGGGGGTGCCACCTTCGGGCACGTGAATATGCAGATCGAGCTTTTCGAAGCGACGGCTATCAATTCCCAGCGCTGTCGCATTGGCCCGGGTATAAGCCATTGCAGCCTGCGCCGACTCTTGCATCACCTCGCCGAGTTGGCCGGTCAGGGTTAAGACCCCCTTGCCCTCCATCAACGAAACCTCGATCGGCATAATGTCGCCACCCGCACCGGTATAGACCATACTCAGGGCGACCCCAACCAGATCGTGATCAGCAATACTGCTGAGTTCGTGGCGTGGTGGGCCTAGCAGTTTGTTCACCAGTTTGGGTGTGACAACGCGTGGGTAGGTACGACCTTCAGCAATTCGGCGGGCGGTCTTGCGACAGATCGCGCCGATCTCGCGTTCGAGGCTGCGCACCCCGGCTTCGTAGGTGTAATGCCGAATCAGCGAGGTCAGGGTGGTGGTACCAAAGCGTAAGGGCCGATCTGGCAAGCCGCTGCCATCCTGTTGGCGGGGAACCAGGAACTTCTGCGCAATCGCCAGCTTTTCGTCCTCGGTGTACCCCGGCAGCGTGATTACCTCCATGCGATCAAGCAATGGCTCGGGAATATCGTCGGCCACATTTGCCGTAGTCACAAAAAAGATTTTCGAGAGATCAAACGGCAGGTCGAGATAATGATCGCTGAAGGTGTGATTCTGTTCAGGATCAAGCACTTCGAGCAGCGCATCGGCTGGGTCACCCCGGAAATCCGCCCCGAGTTTGTCTACCTCATCGAGCATAAAGACCGGATCGAGGGTTGCGGCCTCTTTCATGCGCTGAATGATCCGCCCAGGCATGGCCCCGATATAGGTACGGCGATGGCCGCGAATCTCGGCTTCATCCCGTACCCCCCCGAGGCTAAGGCGCACAAAGGGACGCCCAATCGCGTTGGCAATGCTCCGCCCCAGGCTCGTCTTGCCCACCCCGGGCGGGCCAACCAGACAGAGGATGGGGGCACGTGGTTGCGGGCCAGCCAACTGGCGCACGGCAATAAATTCCAGAATCCGATCCTTGACCCGGCTCAGGCCATAGTGATGGGCATCCAGCACCGCAGCGGCCTGGCGCAGATCAATCGGATTGTCGCTCAGTTTGCCCCAGGGCAGATGGATCAGCCAATCCAGATAGGTGCGAATCACGGCGTACTCAGGCGAGATCGGCGGAATCGTTTCGAGCCGTCCCAACTCTTCATCGGCGCGGGCGCGGGCCGACGCGGGCAAGTCCGTTGCGGCGAGCCGGGCACGCAGGCTTGCCAGTTCGCGCTGACCGGGCTCATCCTGCCCAAGTTCGCGCTGAATCACCTTGAGTTGTTCGCGCAAGAACAGTTCGCGCTGACCGCGATCAACCTCTTTTTGCACCTGGGACTGGATGCGGTTCTCAAGTTCAAGCAGATCTAGTTCCTGGGTCAACAGCGCCGAAACCCGATGCAACCGCTCTTCGGGATCAATCGTTTCGAGAATCTGCTGGCGGTTGGTGATGCTCAGCGGCAAGGTCGAAACGATCAGATCAGCGAGGCCACCGGGATCGTCCACATTGAGCGCGGTAGTATAGGCATCATCGGGCAAGGTGCGTGAGAGGCGCACGACCCGTTCAAAGAGGGTCAGCACCGCCCTGGTCATCGCTTCGATGGCCAACGAGTGTTCGTGGGCCGGACTGAGCGCCTTCGCCCGAGCGCGCAGTGGCGGCTCGTTGCTGAGCGGGGTCACCACCCGCATGCGGCGTTGGCCCAGCAAGACCACACTGATCGTGCCGTCGGGCATCCTGCGCAAGCGTTGCAGTTCGGCCTCGCTCCCAACCCCAAACAGATCGTCAAGGGTTGCCGGGCCGAAGGCAGGCTCGCGGCGCGCCAGCCCCAAAATCCGCCGATCACCGGCCCAGGCGCACTCAGCTGCGGCCACGGCTCCTTCATCAGCCAGAAAGAGCGAAGCGAGCATATGCGGGAACAGTACCGTATCACCAAGGGGTAGCACAATCAGATCGCGCTCGGCAGGGTGGCTATCGCTGAGCGCGGATGCAGTTCCGGCGGCTGGAAAATGGAACAGAACCGGTGTCTCCTCGCGCACAGATGCCTCCATGGGGCATTGACCCCGCGCCCGCGGCAAAGGCGGATCGCTTGCCTAAAGTATAGCACATCGCCACAGGCGAAATCAGGGGTTTAGGGCACTAGAAAGCTGTGCATTCAATGGCGGAAGCGGGGCGCATAGCTTGACAGCAACCCGGCTTTCGGCTACAATCACCTTCGGTATACAGCATACGCCAATGTAGCTCAGTTGGTAGAGCAGCTGTTTCGTAAACAGCAGGTCAGGGGTTCGAGCCCCCTCATTGGCTCCACACGTTTGGGCATAACAACACAGAGGGCCGCGATGATCACAAGGATCATCGCGGCCCTCGGGCTTTGTTGAATTCTGCTATCGCAGATACCAGCGTTCAATATTCCAATAGTATAGTGGCCCATCCAGCTCAACTGGGCCATCGAGGGTCGTCATTCGTTCGGTGAGCACTACCGGTAATTGGTCTACCCAGAGAAACAAGTAGGGCAAATCGGCTTTGATTGCGGCCTGAGCTTGATCAATCGCCGTGCGGCGCTCATCCAGGTTATAGAGCTGGCGGGCGGCCTGAGCGGCGGCATCGTATACTGGACTGGCATAGCCTACAAAATTACGAGTGGCCCGTTCGTCGCTGTCACCCTGACTGAGTTGGCTGGAATGGAAGAGCGCAAAGTCATCGGGATCGTAGAAGGCTACATCGGCAAAATCGGGGTCGCCCGCGCCATTGCGCCAACTGCCAAGCAGTAGATCGAAGTCGAAGGGCGGCGCATAGCGAGCCAGCACCACCTCGAAGGGCACGGCCTCGACACTGATTTGCATGCCAATCGTCGCCCCGGCGGCGGCGATCTGACGGGCCGCCAGTACCCGGCGCTCATCATCGGCACGTACAAAGAGCTGGGCTGCGAGGGGTTGGTCTTCGCGTTGGCGGATCGTCGCCCCGGCAGGCAGAGTCCAGCCAGCCTCATCGAGCAAGGCCCGGGCGGCATCAAGATCGGGTGGCGGCGCATTCACGGAGGTCAGATCGGCCCATGAGCCGGGCAGCGCAGTCGAGCCGATCAGCCGGCCCTGGCCCTTGGTGGCCCCTTCGACCACACGCGGCAGATCAAGGGCCAACGCGAGGGCTTGGCGCAACCGCAGATCGTTAAACGGACGGCCAGAGCGCAGGTTGAAGCCCAGGAAAAAGAGCCCATTTTCGGGATAGGTTGCCAGGCGGGTGCCAGCCGGGGGCGGATCGTGCGTCCCCCAGGGCAACTCAGCCAGCAGCAGACTCCCATCAGCCAGCGCAGTACGGGTCGCAACTGGATCGGGCGAGACCTGGAAAATTACCCGGTCGAGCAACGGTGCCCCCCGATGAAAGCCCTCGAAGCGATCGAGGATATACTGCTGGCCAGGTTGGATGGTGCCAAGCTGGAACGGGCCACTACCCACCGGCACTTCCCACAGGTTGACCGTGGCAAGGTCGCGGCCTTCGAGCAGGTGCCGCGGCAGGATGGGCACCGCCAGGGTTGGCAGGATCGGCGCAAACCGGCTGGTGAGCGTAATCACTACTGTGGTAGCATCGGGGGCGGTTGCGCCACTGATATAGCGCAGGTCGGCGAGCAGGGCGGTACTGGTCAGGGGCAAGGCCCGCAGCCGTTCGAGGGTAAAGAGTACATCGGCGGCTTCGAGGGGTGCGCCATCGTGCCAGGTCAGTCCAGTGCGCAGGGTCACGGTCAAGGTACGGCCATCGGCAGTCGCTTCCCATGACTCAGCTAGATCGGGTGTCGGGCGCAGTTGGGCATCAAGCCGCACCAGGCCACTGTAGAGCATCGCTGTGAGCTGTTCTTCGCCACGCGAGCGGGGCTGCCAGGGTCGTAGGGTGGGCAGATCGATCGCCAGAGCCACCGTCAGGTCGCCACCCCGGGGGAGCGGCGTCGGTGTTGGTGGGGCCGGAGTATTGGTGGGCGGGGCGGGCGTCGTGGGTGGTGGAGGCGTCGCAGCAAAACTACAGCCAGTGATCAGACCGATCAGGGCCAGGGTTGCCACCAACATGGTGAGGCGACGACGAAACAAGAGAGCGCTCATACTGCGCATTATACGCGCAACTTGGGGTGGGGCGGATGCCAGTTGCCCCAGTTCTGGGCAAACCGCTTGGGTGTAGGGCGGAAGCCCGTCCCCCAGCCCTGGGCAAACCGCTTGGGTGTAGGGCAGAGGCAGAAGCCCGTCCCCCGGCCCTGGGCAAACTGCTTGGGTGTAGGGCAGAAGCCCGTCCCCCGGCCCTGGGCAAACTGCTTGGGTGTAGGGCAGAAGCCCGTCCCCCGGCCCTGGGTAAACCGCTGTTGTGGCGGGGGGTTGCCCGGGGCCCCCCCGGCCACCCCCCCCCCACACACCCAGGGGGGGGGGGGGGGCCCCCCCCCGGAACCCCCCGCGGCCCAC